>NZ_JBTIXF010000034.1:0-68216 GCF_055793945.1 Plantactinospora sp. A48
GAAGGGGGGGGGGAAAACAACCTTGTGGGGGGGGCACGTTGAGTGTTTGCTCCCAACACCCCCCCACCCCTGGGTGTGCCCCGCCAACCGGCCGGGGCCGGGCGGCGGGGCGACGCCTCAGGTCAGGCGGACTCGATCTTCAGCAGGTTGACCCGCTGGAACAGGTCCATCTCGACGTTCTTGACCTTGCTGGAGAACCCGTAGACGTTCTGGCCGAAGCGCAGCGGGATCACCGGCAGGTCCTTGGCCAGGATGTCCTCGGCCTGCTGGTACTTCTTGATCGCCTCGTCCTGGGTGGGCGCCGCGGCGCCCTCCTTGACCAGCTTGTCGAACTGCTTGTTGCTGTAGCCGTAGTAGTTCGACGAGCCGTTGGTGCTGTACAGCGGGCCGAGGTAGTCCTCCATGGACGGGTAGTCCATGACCCACGCCATCCGGAACAGACCCACCGGCTGCTTCTTCTCGACCTTGGTCAGCAGGTCGGCGAACTTCGGCTCGGCCGCGCCCACGCAGTCGACCCCGAGGTTGGCCTTGAGCTGGTTGCAGGTCGCGTCGACCCAGTCCTTGTGCCCACCGTCGCCGTTGTAGGAGATGGTGATCTTCGACGGGCCGCCGGCGGCGGTGTAGAGCTGCTTGGCCTTCGCGACGTCGAACTTCGCGGCGTCACCGGCGGTGTCCGGACGGTAGCCCGGGACCACGGGGGAGACGAACGACCGGGCCGACTCCTGCGAACCCTTGAAGATCGACTGAGTGATGGCGTCCCGGTCGATCGCCATGGAGATCGCGCGCCGGACGTCCGGGTTGCTGAACTCCTTCTGGAAGGTCGGGAACGCCAGGAACTGGAACGACGACATCGGGCTGCTCTGGAAGCGGTCGCCCAGGTCGGTCGGCGCGGTGCTCAGGTTCTCCGTGGGCACCGTGGGCAGGACGTCCAGGTTGTCCGCGAGGACATCCGCGTACGCCGCCGTGAGCTGCTGGTAGATCCGGAACTCGACGTCGTTCACCTTGGGCTTCTCACCCGGGAAGGCGTCGTACTTCGCCACCTCGATCTTCGAGTCGTGCTGCCAGTTGCCCTTGATCTGGAACGGGCCCTGACCGATCGGGGCGTTCTCGTAGTCCGCCTTCAACTCGCCCGGAGCCGAGAACGCCGCCTGCGGCAGCGGGTAGAAGGCCGTGTAGCCGAGCATGGTCTTGAAGTCGATGTACGGCTCAGCCAGGGTGACCGTGAAGGTGAGGTCGTCGACCTTCTTCAACCCGGACAGCGTCTTCGCCTTCGGGGTGACCGCGTTGCCCTTCGAGTCCGTCGACTGCAGGTCGTCGTAGCCGGCGATCTTCTCGAAGAAGTAGCTGTTGCCCTGACCGTTGGGGCCGTACGCCCCGTAGTTCCAGGCGTTGAGATAGTTGTCCGACGTGACCTTCTCGCCGTTGTGGAAGGTGTAGCCGGGCTTGAGCTTGATCGTCCAGACCTTGTTGTCCGTGCTGGTCACCGACTGGGCGGCCACCTCGTACGGCTTGTTCTGGGCGTCGTAGTCGACGAGCGGGCTGAACAGCGCGGCCAGCACCTGGGCGCCGGACGTCTCGCTGGTGTTGGTCGGCACCAGGTGCTGCGGCTCGGCGATCTCGATGCTCACCGCGCCGCTGGCCTTGCCGGAGCCGGAGCCACCGTCGCCGGTGCCGCAGGCCGCCAGGCCCAGCGTGGCGGCGAGCGGTAGCGCGGCCCAGGCGACGAGCCTGCGAACCTGCATGGGGGGTCCTCCTCATCTGCTGATGTCACACAGGAACCGGCCATGGTTACGCTGCGCAACGCTGGGCAAAGGTAGGTCGTTCGGGCTTAGCCGACAAATGCCCGCCCAGCAGGTCTGGGCCGAGTGCGTCGGGTGCCCGGTTTTCGACCACCCAGAGTGAGCAAGCACACGATTACTCTCGGTGGTGGCACCGAACTGTCCCGGGTGCGCCGATCGGCCTGCGCCACCGCGTGAGACGATCGAGGAGTGACGGCGACCGTTCTGGATGGCAAGGCGACCGCGGCCGAGATCAAGGATGAACTGCGCACCCGGGTGAAGGCGCTCGCCGAGCGTGGTGTCCAGCCGGGGCTCGGCACCGTGCTGGTGGGCGAGGATCCGGGCTCGCAGGCCTACGTCAACGGCAAGCACCGGGACTGCGCCGAGGTGGGCATCGCGTCCATCCGGCGGGAACTACCGGCCGACGCCAGCCAGGAACAGGTCGAGGCCGTGGTGGCCGAACTGAACGCCGATCCGGCCTGCCACGGCTACATCGTGCAACTGCCGCTGCCACCCCAGATCGACACACAGCGGATCCTTGAGCTGATCGACCCCGACAAGGACGCCGACGGGCTGCACCCGGTCAATCTGGGCCGGCTCGTGCTCGGCTATCCGGGCCCGCTGCCGTGTACCCCCCGGGGCATCGTCGACCTGCTCCGCCGGCACGACGTGGCGCTGCGCGGTGCCGAGGTCGCCGTGGTCGGCCGGGGCAACACCGTGGGCCGTCCGCTGGGCCTGCTGCTGACCCGGCGTACCGAGAACGCCACGGTGACCCTCTGCCACACCGGCACCCTCGATCTGGCCGCGCACACCCGGGCGGCGGACATCGTCATCGTGGCGGCCGGCGTACCGGGGCTGCTCACCGCCGACATGGTCCGGCCCGGCGCGGTCGTCGTGGACGTCGGGATCACCCGGGTGATCGGCGCGGACGGCAAGGGCCGGTACACCGGCGACGTCGCCCCGGAGGTGACCGAGGTCGCCGGCGCGGTCGTCCCGATGCCCGGCGGGGTCGGCCCGATGACCCGCGCCATGCTGCTGACCAACGTCGTCGAACGCGCCGAACGCGGCTGAGGGGTAAGGAAGGGCACCTTGTTATCGCTTTTTGTATAGCAAGGGCCCCTTGTTAACGCTTCGGCGCGGCTCGCCGATCCGGGGCGGCTGCCGGGGGCGTGGGATCCTGCGGCGGCGGACGGGTGATCCGCTGAACCGGCGCCGTCCCTGCCGGGTGGGGTGACACCATGGCTGGTGCGGCCGGAAAACCCGTCTGGGATCAAAGAATGGGACGACCATGGGCAAAAAGGTCACTGTCGTCGGCGCCGGTTTCTACGGGTCGACGACCGCGCAGCGCCTTGCCGAGTACGACGTCTTCGACACCGTGGTGATCACCGACATCGTCGAGGGCAAGCCCGAGGGCCTGGCCCTGGACCTGAACCAGTCCCGGCCGATCGAGGGCTTCGAGACCAGGGTCGTCGGCCAGACCACCGGCAGGGACGGCGAGGGGTACGAGATCATCGAGGGCTCGGACGTCGTGGTGATCACCGCGGGCCTGCCGCGCAAACCGGGCATGAGCCGGATGGACCTGCTGGCCACGAACGCCAAGATCGTCCGACAGGTGGCCGAACAGGTCGCGCGGCACGCCCCGAACGCCGTCGTGATCGTGGTGTCCAACCCGCTGGACGAGATGACCGCGCTGGCCCAACTCGCCACCGGGTTCCCGCCCAACCGGGTACTCGGCCAGGCCGGCATGCTGGACACCGCCCGGTTCAGCAACTTCGTCGCCGAGGCGCTTTCCGTACTGGTGTCCTCGGTGCGGACGCTGACCCTTGGCTCGCACGGCGACACCATGGTGCCGGTGCCGTCCCAGAGCAAGGTGCACGGCCGGCCGCTGCGCGAGGCCATGCCAGCCGAGCAGATCGAGGAACTGGTGGTCCGGACCCGCAACGGTGGTGCCGAGGTGGTGGCGCTACTGAAGACCGGTTCGGCCTACTTCGCCCCGTCCGCGGCGGCGGCCCGGATGGCCAGGGCGGTCGCCGAGGACTCCGGCAAGGTCATGCCGGTCTGCGCGTGGGTCGACGGCGAGTACGGCATCTCGGGCGTCTACCTGGGCGTCGAGGCCGAGATCGGTGCCGAGGGCGTACGCCGGGTGGTCGAGACGGATCTGGACGTCGACGAGCTGGCCAGTCTCAAGGAGGCGGCCGAGGCGGTCCGGGCCAAGCAGGGCGACATCTCGGACATGTAGCGTCGCCGGCCGTTGTTGGTCGGGCAGTGCGTTAACAGGGGGCCCTTGCTATACAAAAAGCGATAACAAGGTGCCCTTCCTTACCTGCGGGGGCTGTCGATCAGGGCGGCCAGGCCGTCCAGCACACGCTCCAGGCCGAATTCGTACGCGTGGTCCGGGTCGTACGCGCTGTCGTGTGCGGTGCCAGCCGCCGTCCCGACCCGGGTGGCGACCGGATACGCCCGTTCGTCCAGTACCCGGGCCAGCAGTGGGCCGTTGGCCGCCCACCACTGCTGGTCGGTCTGGGCGCTCTCTCGGCGGGCGGTCCGGACCTCCTCGGCGGACCGGGCCGCCGCCCGGACGAAGTCGAGCAGGTAGGTCAGTGCGGCGTCCCGGGTCACGTCGTCCAGGCCGGTGTCATCGAGCGCTCGCAATTCGTAGTCGTACTTCGCCATCAGCCCCGGGCCGAGCGGCGGGCGACCGGTCGCGACGGCCGCGGCCCACGGATGCGCCGCGAACAGCGCCCGGTTGTCGGCGGCCACCGCCGCCAGCCGGGTCCGCCAGGGCTGCCCGGTGCGGTCGGGGCGGGGCATCCGGGCGTACACCTCGTCGAGCATCAGGTCGAGCAGTTCGGCCTTGCCCGGGACGTACGTGTAGACGCTCATCGGGGCGATCCGGACCTCCTGCGCCACCCGCCGCATGGTCACCGCGTCCGGTCCCTCGGCGTCGGCGACCGCGATGGCGGCGGCCACCACCTCGTCCACCGACCGGCCCTGGCGCGGCCCGCGCCGCCGCCCACCAGCACCCGGGCTGTCGCCACCGGCGCCTCGGTCACCGGCACCGGGACCACCGGCGTCCGGGCCACCGGCGGCCAGTGGATCGGCGGCCGGGTTGTCGGTGGTCTGCCGCCAGAGCAGTTCGAGGGTACGACTCGGATCGCCGGCTCCGCTGCGGTGGCTGGTCACCGGATCATCCTGTCATCGTCAAACTCTGTACAATGTACGAAGTTAATTTGCCGTACTGACCCTCGGGGGACCCCATGCAGATCACCGCCTCCGCTATCTCGCTCAACGTCGATGATGTCCGCGCCTCGGCCGACTTCGCCGTCCGGCACTTCGGCTTCGTCGAGGAGATGGCGGACGACGGCTTCGTCTCGCTGGCCCGGCCCGACGCCGGGTTCAACCTGATCTTCCTGCGTACCGGCAAGCGGAACATCAAGCCGGCGGACCTGCGCGACCGGCGGGCGGCCGGCCTGATCGTGGCGTTCGTGGTGACCGACATCGACGCCGAGTACGACCGGATCCGGTCCGAGGGGGTGGAGATCACCACTCCGATCGAGACCGAACCCTGGGGCGAGCGCTACTTCCAGGTGACCGATCCGAACGGGGTGATCCTGCAACTCGTGCAGTGGATTCACCAGCCCGGCGCGATGGCCTGATCGCATGCAGTACGCTCGTACTGCTTGAGCATGTCCCCCGAGAGGAGCGCCGGCCGAATGGCGAAGATCAAGGTAACCAACCCGGTCGTGGAGCTCGACGGCGACGAGATGACCCGGATCATCTGGAAGCAGATCCGTGAGCAGCTGATCCTGCCCTACCTCGACGTCGACCTGCACTACTACGACCTGTCGATCCAGCACCGGGACGAGACCGACGACCAGGTGACCATCGACGCAGCCAACGCCATCAAGCAGCACGGCGTGGGAGTCAAGTGCGCCACCATCACCCCGGACGAGGCTCGGGTCGAGGAGTTCGGCCTGAAGAAGATGTGGCGGTCGCCGAACGGGACGATCCGGAACATCCTCGGCGGCGTCGTCTTCCGCGAGCCGATCATCATGTCCAACGTGCCGCGGCTGGTCCCCGGCTGGACCAAGCCGATCATCATCGGCCGGCACGCGCACGGCGACCAGTACAAGGCCACCGACTTCGTTGTCCCCGGACCCGGCACGGTGACCATCACGTACACGCCGGCCGACGGTGGCGCACCCGTCGAGATGGAGGTCGCCAAGTTCCCCGGCGGCGGCGTCACGATGGGCATGTACAACTTCGACGAGAGCATCCGGGACTTCGCCCGCGCCTCGCTGCGGTACGGCCTCGACCGCGGCTACCCGGTCTACCTGTCCACCAAGAACACGATCCTCAAGGCGTACGACGGCCGGTTCAAGGACATCTTCGCCGAGGTGTTCGAGACCGAGTTCAAGGCCGAGTTCGACGCCGCGGGCATCACCTACGAGCACCGGCTGATCGACGACATGGTCGCCGCCGCGCTCAAGTGGGAGGGTGGCTTCGTCTGGGCCTGCAAGAACTACGACGGTGACGTGCAGTCCGACACCGTCGCGCAGGGCTTCGGCTCGCTCGGCCTGATGACCTCGGTGCTGATGACGCCGGACGGCCGGACCGTCGAGGCCGAGGCCGCGCACGGCACCGTCACCCGGCACTACCGGCAGTGGCAGAAGGGCGAGAAGACCTCGACCAACCCGATCGCCTCGATCTACGCCTGGACCCGCGGCCTGGCCCACCGGGGCAAGCTGGACAACACCCCGGCGGTCACCGAGTTCGCCAACACCCTGGAGCAGGTCATCGTGGAGACCGTCGAGGGCGGTCAGATGACCAAGGACCTCTCGCTGCTGATCTCCCGGGACGCCCCGTGGCAGACCACCGACGAGTTCATGGCCACGCTCGACGCGAACCTGGCCCGCAAGCTCACCGCCTGAGGTGGAAGGAAGGGCCCCTTGTTATCGCTTTTCGTATAACAGGGGGCCCTTCTTAACGCCCGCGTCCGGCTGATCCGCTGGACCCAGCCGTCACCGGACAGCGACCCCCATCGTTGTACTGAGTGGACGTGATGCCAGTCGCGTCCGGGAGATCGCCCGACCGGCGGCACCCGTCAGGGTGTGGTCCGGTGCCTCCCCGGCTGTCCCCGCACAGCCAGCCGTCCCTTCCCAGAGCGGGGGCCCTGTCCCGGGCCCCCGCTCCCCGCTGGGCACCTGGCAAGTCCTCAACCGCTGGCATTCGGGGTCGCTGACACCGGCTGGCCCGGTACCGGGCGGGTCCTCAACCTCTGGCCGTCGGATTCGCTGACGCCCGCCGGTCCGGCGCTTCGGCAGCGCCGCGACCTTCGGCCTCCAACCTGCCCCGCGACATACCGTCGGCGGCGGCGTTAACAAGGGGCCCTTGCTATACAAAAAGCGATAACAAGGGGCCCTTCCTTTCACCCTCAGGCGGCGTCGCGGAGGCGTTGGGCGGCCTGCTCGGGGGTGATGTCGTTGATGAAGACGCCCATCGCCGACTCCGAACCGGCGAGGTACTTGAGCTTGTCGGCGGCCCGGCGGACGCTGAACAGCTGCAGGTGCAGGTGGGCCAGTTCCCGGTCGATCCGGACCGGGGCCTGGTGCCAGGCCGCGATGTACGGCATCGGCTTGTCGAACAGGGCGTCGAACCGGCGCAGCACGTCCAGGTACAGCGGCCCGAACGCGTCCCGCTCCGCGTCGTCGAGCGCCGGGATGTCCGGCACCATCCGGTGCGGCGCCACGTGTACCTCGAACGGCCACCGCGCGGCCGCCGGGACGTACGCGGTCCAGTGCTCGTTGCCGGCCACCACCCGGTCGCCCGCGGCCCGCTCGGCGGCCAGCACGTCGGCGTACAGGTTGCGACCGCCGGTGGCCTCGGCGTGCCGGCGGGCGGCGGCCAGCATCGCCCGGCCACGCGGCGTCACGAATGGGTACGCGTAGATCTGCCCGTGCGGATGGTGCAGCGTGACGCCGATCTCCACCCCCCGGTTCTCGAAGCAGAAGACCTGCTCCACGCCCGGCAGTTCGGACAGGTGGGCGGTGCGGTCGGCCCACGCCTCGACGACGGTGCGGACCCGCTCCGGGGGCAGCGTGGCGAACGAGGCGTTGTGGTCGGCGGTGAAGCAGACCACCTCGCAGCGGCCGATTCCCGGTCGGACCGGCGTGTACGGGGTCAGCTCGGGCGGCAGGTCGGCCACCCGGTCGCTGAGCGAGGGGAACCGGTTCTCGAAGACCGCCACGTCGTAGTCGTACGCCGGGATCTCGGTGGACCGGTCCGGGGTGGAGGGGTCGAGTGGGCACTGGTCGGCGGGCGGCAGGAACGTGCGGGTCTGCCGGTGTGCCGCCACCGCCACCCACTCGTCCACCAGCGGGTCGTACCGCAGTTGCGAGGAAGGCGGCGGCGGTGGCAGGTCCCGCCGGTCCGGCATGCTCCGGTCGGCGTCGTCCCGCTCGTCGAAGTAGATCAGCTCCCGCCCGTCGGCGAGTCGCACCGGGGTGCGTTTCATCCCGTCCCATCCTCCACGATCAACAATTCGACTCCCTGTTCGGTCAGGCTGTTCCGGGCGGCCAGCGGCAGTCCGGCGTCGGAGATCACGGTGTGCGCCGCGGACAGGCCGGCGATGGAGGAGATACCCACGGTTCCCCACTTCGTGCCGTCGGCCAGCACCACCAGCCGGTCGGCGGCGGCGACCAGGGCCCGGTCGGTGTCCGCCTCCATCAGGTTGGGCGTGGTGTATCCGGCCCGTTCGCTCATCCCGTGTACGCCGAGGAAGAGCAGGTCCAGGTGCAGCGACCGGATCGCGGTCACCGCCACCGGGCCGACGAGGGCGTCCGACGGGGTACGCACCCCGCCGGTGAGCACCACCGTCTGGTCCGGTCGGCCGCCCCGGTGGAAGACCTCGGCGACCGGGATCGAGTTGGTCACCACGGTCAGCCGGGGCACCTCGACGAGCCGGCGGGCCAACTCGGCGGTGGTCGTACCGGCGGAGAGCGCGATCGCCGTCCCGGGCTGGACCAGCGTGGCCGCCCGGCGGGCGATGGCGCTCTTCTCGGCGCGTTGGCGGTCGGACTTGGCCGCGAACCCGGGCTCGTCGGTGGATCCGGACTGGGCCCGGGTGGCGCCGCCGTGGACCTTGGCCAGCAGTCCGAGCTCGGCGAGCGTGTCCAGGTCCCGGCGGATGGTCATGTCCGAGACGCCGAACTCGGTCGCGAGATCACTGACCCGCACCCCGCCGGTGGCCCGGACCCGGTCGAGGATCGCCGCCTGCCGCTGCTGGGCCAGCACTACCGATCCTCAACCCGCATCATGAGGCGACCTTACGTTATCGCACGGAATCCAACAAATCCAAACATCCGTCAGTACGGCCAGACACGGCAGACACGGCGAAGCACGGTCGGGCACGGTCGGGCACGGCGAGGCGGCCAGCGGTGGCCGGGTACGGCGAGGTGGGGCGTAAGCGGGAGGGTCCGGGGACCCGGGGGCGGTCAGGTCGGCTGGATGCGCGGTTCGATCCAGCCGTTGTCGGTCAGGTGCTCCCAGACGGCCTGCACGGCCTCCGCCACGGTGAACGCGCTGGTGTCCAGCACCAGATCGGCGTCTGTGGGCTCCTCGTACGGGTCGTCGATGCCGGTCATCCCGGTCAGCTGGCCCGCCCGCGCACGGGCGTACAGCCCCTTCCGGTCCCGCCGCTCACACACCTCGAGCGGGGTGGCGACATGGACCAGCACGAAGCCGGCACCGGCGGTCTGGGCCATCTCCCGGGCGGTCCGGCGGGCCTGCGCGTACGGTGCGATCGGGCAGCACAGCGCCATGCCCCGGTGCCGGGCGATCTCGGCGGCGACCCAGCCGATCCGCCGGACGTTCAGATCCCGGTCGGACTTGCTGAAGCCGAGCCCGGCGGACAGCTCCCGGCGGACCACGTCGCCGTCCAACAGGGTCACCGTCCGGTCACCGCTCTCCCGCAGCGCGTCAGCCAGGTTGCGGGCGATGGTGGACTTGCCCGACCCGGACAGCCCGGTGAAGAAGACCACCAGACCGCGGTGCCGGCGCGGCGGCCGGGCCCGGATCAGCTCCTTGGCCACGGCGGGCGGGGTGTGCCACTCGGGCAGCGGGAACCCGCGGTCGAGCAGGTCCTCGATCTCGTCGGGGCGCAACGGCAGACGGCGGTTGCGGGGCGGAATGTCGTCCCGCCACCGCCACTGCCCGTCCCGGTTGTCGTAGGCCAGTTCGCGCGGGACGAGCACCCGGAGGCCGCCGCCGGAGAGCATCTCGCCGGTCGAGAGCAGGTGGGTGACGCCGTACGCGGCGGCCACCCGGGCGCGCAGCAGCGCGTCGGAGATCTCGTCACCGCGTCGGGCCAGCGGCACCGTGATCAACGTGGCCGGTGGCATCCGGTCCCGGGCGGCGAACACGCTCCGGACCAGCACCTCGGGTGGCAGACCGTCCGGGGTGGATCCGCTGGTCGGGATCAGGATGAGCAGGTGCGCCGCGAGGGTCCGGGCGGCCTGCGCGATCTGCGCGAGCTGCGGGCGGTGCAGCGGTCGGTCGGCGATGACCCCGAGCACCCGGCCCGGCGGGAGCAGGCCGCGTACCTCGTCGGGGGTGCGGCGCAGCCGCTGGAACGGCCCGTGTCCGCCGTCACCGAGCCGGCGAACCGGTCCGCCGAGGCCGGCCATCCCGTCCCGGGCCGTCCAGATGTCGGTGATCTCCATGAGCGCGATCGGCGCGCCCTCGGCGTCGGTGAGCACCAGGGCGCGGTGCAACGGATCACCGAGTTCGAGGTCACCGGCCAGGTCCGCCGGGACCTGGAGGGTGACCGGGACCGACCACGTCGTGTCGTCGGCCAGCCGCCCCCGACGGGCCACCGAGGTGAGATCGGCCCGGCTCATGAAGCCGGTCAGCGGCGCGTACGCCCCGTCGAGCAGCAGTTCCAGATCGGCCAGTTCATGGGGCCGCGGCGTGTACGCCGGCGCATCGCGCAGCACCTCGTCGGGTAGCGCCCACCCGTTGCTCATCGAACCCCCAACATCCCGACCGGCTTTACAGTTTCTCAGTCGACCGGCGATCGGTCGAGAGCGCCACTCCCGTATCCCGGTCGATGACGCGGGTCAATCACCCGCCGGCGCCTCCGGGCGGCCCGTCGGACACCGCCGCACCCGTCGGACCCGACCGTATCCGGCGACCTCGCCGGTCGCCGTCGGCCTCGTGGCCTACGGCTATACCCCGAGACACCCGTACCGAGGATCAGGGAACGACCAGGGTCGGGCGGGCTCCCGGCGGATACCTGGGGTTCTAGGCTGGGTCGGTGACAATCATCACGACCCAGTCGCTCACCAAGACGTACGGCGGACGGGTGACCGCGCTGGCCGACCTCACCGTCACGGTCGAGCCGGGCATCGTCGGGCTGGTCGGCGCCAACGGGGCGGGCAAGTCCACCTTCATCAAGATCATGCTCGGTCTGCTGCCGCCGACCAGTGGCCAGGCGCGGGTGCTCGGCATCGACCCGGTCACCGACCCGGCGGCCGTGCGGACCCGGGTCGGGTACATGCCCGAACACGACTGCCTGCCGCCCGACCTGACCGCCTCCGAGTTCGTCACCCACATGGGTCGGATCGGCGGCCTGCCCAGGACCGCCGCCCGGGAGCGGGCCTCCGAGGCGCTGCGGCACGTCGGGCTGTACGAGGAGCGCTACCGGCAGGTGGGCGGCTACTCCACCGGCATGAAGCAGCGGGTCAAGCTGGCCCAGGCGCTGGTGCATGATCCCGACCTGCTGCTGCTGGACGAGCCGACCAACGGGCTGGACCCGGCCGGCCGGGATGCCATGCTCACCCTCATCCACCGGATCGGCACCGAGTTCGGCATCTCCGTGGTCGTCTGTTCCCACCTGCTCGGCGAGGTGGAACGGATCTGCGACGCGCTGGTCGCGATCGAGGGCGGCCGGCTGCTGCGCTCGGCGAACATGGCCGCCATGACCACGGCCACCGACGTGCTGTCCATCGAGGTCAGCGAGGGTACGGAGGTTCTCGCCGCCCGGTTGGCCGAGCTCAGCCTGTCGGTGCGCCAGGACGGCCGGCTGCTGCTCGTACCCCTCGCCGAGGAGCGGACCTACGACCTGATCATGACCGCGGTGGCCGACCTGGACCTGCCGCTGCATCGCCTCGACCAGCGCCGGCACCGCGTCGCCGAGCTGTTCGCCACCAAGGAGGCCGCAAGTGTCAACGGCTGACGTACGCCCCGCCGCCGCGCCGGACGGGGTGATCCATGACATCGGCTACCGGCGCTACACGGGTCCCCGGCTGGGCCGCCGGCACATCGTCGGCGCGCTCTACGTACACGCTCTGCGTACCGCGTTCGGGTTGGGCCGCAGCGCCAAGGCCAAGATCTTCCCCTGGCTGATCGTCGCCATCGTGACGGTGGTCGCCGCCGTGCTCATCGCGGTACGCGCCAAGTTCGGCCAGGTGGTGTTCACCTACGCCCAGTTCGCCAGCCAGATGAGCTGGTTGGTCATCTTCTTCGTCGCGATCGTCGCGCCCGAACTGGTCTCCCGGGACCTGCGCAGTGGCGTCCTGCCGCTGTACTTCTCCCGGCCGCTGAACCGGTCCGACTACGCCCTGGCCAAGTTCGCCGCCCTGGCCACCGCCGTCTGGCTGCTGCTGGGCGGCCCCCAGCTGCTGATGTTCATCGGCGCGGCGTTCTCCACCGGCAAGGGGCTGAGCGGGGCCTGGCACGAGTTCACCGATCTGGTGCCGGGGCTGCTCTTCGCCGGCATCTGGGCACTGGTCTTCGCGTCCGTCGCGCTGCTGATCGCCGCGCTGAGCGGTAAGCGCGCCATCGCGGCCGGCGCGGTGGTGGCGGTGTTCCTGATGACCACGCCGGTCGTCGGCGTGCTGTCGGTGCTGCCCTCGCGGACCGCCAACCAGCTCGCCGGGCTCGCCTCGCCGAGCAGCCTGGTGACCGGGGTCGGTTCCTGGCTGTTCCACCGGGTGCTGTCCGCGAACAACTACGGCATGCTGCCGATCGGCCACTTCGGCCCGCTCTACGGCGCGGTCGCCCTGATCCTGGTGGCCGGCTGCGTCGCGCTGCTGCTGGCCCGCTACCGGAAGGTCGCCGCCCGATGAGCACCCTGCACACCGCGCCCGCACCGGTCGAGCGGGACGCCGCCCCGACCACCTCGGTCGAGCTGGCCGGGGTGTCCCGGTGGTACGGCAACGTGGTCGCGGTCAACGACATCACCATGACGATCGGCCCCGGCGTGACCGGCCTGCTCGGACCCAACGGGGCCGGCAAGACCACCCTGCTGCACATGATGGCCGGGTTCCTGTCCCCGTCCCGGGGTCAGGTCACCATCGGGGACGAACCGACCTGGCGCAACCCGGACATCTACCGCCGCCTCGGCCTGGTCAGCGAGCGGGAGGCCGTCCACACGTTCCTGTCCGGGTACGAGTTCGTGCTCGCCAGCGCCCGGCTGCACCGGCTGGCCAAACCGGACGAGGCGGCCCGGCGGGCGGTGGAACTGGTCGAGATGACCGACGCGCAGAACCGCCGGATCGAGACGTACTCCAAGGGCATGCGCCAGCGGATCCGGGTGGCGGCGGCGCTGGTCCACGACCCGCAGGTGCTGCTGCTCGACGAGCCGTTCAACGGGATGGACCCGAGGCAGCGGCTGCACATGATGGAACTGCTGCACCGGCTCGGCGGGGCCGGCCGGACCATCCTGTTCAGCTCGCACATCCTCGAGGAGGTCGAGCAGCTCTCCGGCACCGTGCAGGTGATCGTGGCCGGCCGGCTGGCCGCCTCCGGGGACTTCCGGACCATCCGACGGCTGATGACCAACCGGCCACACGTCTTCGTGATCCAGTCCACCGACGACCGGGCGCTGGCCGTGGCGCTGATGGCCGAGGCGTCGGTGACCGGCGTCGAACTGGACCGGACCGGCCTGACCGTACGGGCCGGCGACTACGGCAGCTTCACCCGGGCGCTGCCGAAACTCGCGCTCCGTTCGGGCATCCGGGTCCGCCGGCTGATCCCGTCCGACGAGTCCCTGGAGAGCGTCTTCTCCTACCTGGTGGAGGCATGACAGTGAGTGCGAGGAGTGCGGGAGCGCAGCGACCAGGCCCCGCAGTCGCGAACAGAAGGATCGCACCGGTGAGTGCGAGGAGTGCGGGAGCGCAGCGACCAAGCCCCGCAGTCGCGAACGGAAGGATCACCCAGTGAACGCGACCATCGCCTGGATCACCGCCCGGGGACTGCTCGGCCGCCGACGATTTCTGCTGCTGCTGCCGCTACCGGCGCTGCTGGTGGTACTCGCCGTGGTGGCCCGTTCGGCCGGCGTCGACCCGCAGCAGTGGGCTCAGCCCGTCCTGGTCGGGCTGGGGCTGGCCGTGGTGCTGCCGGTGGTGGCACTGATCGTCGGCACCGGGGTGCTCGGTTCCGAGATCGAGGACGGCACGATCGTCCACATCCTCACCAAACCGCTCCCACGGTGGCAGATCATCCTGCCGAAGCTCGCGGTGGCCACCGGAGTCACGGCGCTGACCGCGGGAATCCCGCTGTACGTCGGGGGCGTGCTGGCGCATTCGGTACGCCTCGGCCTGGGCCTCGCCGCGGCCGGTGTCGTGGGCGCGCTCGCGTACTCGGCGCTGTTCCTGGCGCTCAGCCTGCTCACCCGGCGGCCGGTGCTGCTCGGTCTGGTGTACGTGCTGATCTGGGAGGGCCTGCTGACGAACCTGGTGAGCGGGACCGCCGTGCTCTCCATCCAGCAGTACGTCCTCACCATCACCGACCGGATCGCTCCGAGCGAGCTGCTGAGCGCCACCGTCTCCCTGCCGGTCGCGCTCAGCATGGCCGCTGTGATCGTGCTCGGCTTCACGGCGCTGGCCATCGAGCGGCTGCGCTCCTTCAGCCAGGCCGGCGAAACCAGCTGAGCTGTAAGGAAGGGCCCCTTCTTATCGCTTTCGGTATAGGAGGGGCCCCTTCTTAACAGGAGTGCGGTGGAGCGGCGCGGTGGACGGCGCGTAGAAGCCGACGGCGTCCCGGTCGATCGTGAAAGGTGACCGTCCGATTCTGGCCGGGCACCAGCGTGGCCCGCTCGAACCCGCGCGGCCGGCGTCGATGAGTTCCCGCTGCCGGTCTGGCAGGCCGAGATCACTCCGGGAGACGCCGAGGGCGGCACCAGCGGCCCGAGCCGGCCGTACGGTAACAGGGGCCCCTTCCTATACGAAAAGCGATAAGAAGGGGCCCTTCCTTACACCTCAGCCGGTGTTGCGCATGCCGGCGGCGATGCCGTTGACCGTGGTGAGCAGGGCGCGCTCCAGCGCCGTACCCTCGCCCGGGGCGCGCCGGCCGCCCGGCGCGGTCGCCACCGCCCGCCCGGCCAGCCCCAACTCGCGGTACTGGCGCAGCAGCGCGACCTGGAGGTGGTGCAGCGGCCGCAGGTAGGTGTCCCGGACCGCGAGCGTGCGCTGCAACACCGGGGAGTTCTCCAGCAGTGCGGGGGAGGCCGTGATGGCCAGCACCTCCTGCTTGGTCAGCTCGTACTCCTCGGAGATCTTGTCGAAGATCGGGTGCAGCGGCTCGGGGACCAGCGTCTCGACGTACCGGCGGGCGATGGTCAGGTCGGTCTTGGACAGCATCATCTCCACGTTGGACAGGAAGGTCCGGAAGAAGTGCCAACTGCGGTGCATCTCGGCCAGGACGTCGCCGAGCCCGGCCGCGCGGGCGGCGGCCAGCCCCGAACCGACCCCGAACCAGCCGGGCACGATCTGCCGGGTCTGCGTCCAGCCGAACACCCAGGGGATGGCCCGCAGCCCGGACAGCCCGGCTCCGGTGTTGGGTCGCTTGGCCGGCCGGGAGCCGATGTTCAACGCACCGAGCAGCTCGGTCGGGGTGGCCGCCCAGAAGTAGGCGGGCAGGTCGGGGTCCTCCACCAGCGACCGGTACGACTGGTAGGCCGCTTCGGAGACGGCGTCCATCGCGGAGTCCCAGCGCTCCAACTGCTCGGCCGGCTGGCGCGGGGTGGTGTGCAGCAGCGCGCTCTGCAGCACCGCGGCCAGGGTCAGTTCCAGGTTCTCCCGGGCCAGCGAGGGGAGGCTGTACTTGTCGGAGATCACCTCGCCCTGCTCGGTGACCTTGATGGCGCCGTCCAGCGTCCCGTACGGCTGGGCCAGGATCGCCTCGTGGGTGGGTCCACCGCCCCGACCGACGGTGCCGCCCCGGCCGTGGAACAGCCGTAGCCGCACACCGTGCCGGGCCGCCACGTCCCGCAGCGCCCGCTGAGCCCGGTGGATCGACCACTGCGAGGTGGTGATCCCGGCCTCCTTGTTGGAGTCGGAGTAGCCGAGCATCACCTCCTGGACGTCTCCCCGGGCCGCCACCACGGACCGGTACGCGGGCAGGGACAGCAGCTCGTCGAGCAGTTCACCGCCGGCCTTCAGCTCGGCCGGCGTCTCCAGCAGCGGGACGAAGCCGATCAGGGCCCGGCCGCCGTGCACGTCCACCAGCCCGGCCTCCCGGGCCAGCACCACGGCCGCGAGCACGTCGTCCACGCCCAGGGTCATCGAGATGACGTACGACTCGATGACCTCGTCGCCGAACCTCTCCTTGGCCTCGCGGATCGCGGCGAAGACGTCGAAGGTCTTCCGGGTCACCTCGGTGAGCGGGGTGCCGACCCCGGCCAGTGGCCGGCGGCCGGTGAGCTCCTCGGACAACAGCTTGGTGCGCTCGGCGCGACCCAGCCCCAGGTAGTCGGTGACCTCGCCCACGTGTCCGTAGAACTGCGCGAGGACCGCGTGGTGCGCCTCGGCGTGTTCGCGGATGTCCATGGTGGCCAGGTGCAGGCCGAAGGCCGAGATGGTCCGGATCACCGAGGCCAGCCGGCCCATGGCGGTGAGCTGCCCCGAGTTGCGGGCCAGCGACGCGCGCATCAGCTCCAGGTCGGCGACCAGCTCCCGGGTACCGCGGTAGTCCCGGCCGGATACGTGCGGGGTGCCCTGCCGCAGCCGCTGGCGGGTGTTGGCGAGCTTCGCCAACACGCAGCGGGCCTTGAGCCGGTACGGCTCCTCGGCGTTGACCCGGCGGAACCGGTCCGCCACCTCGGGCAGCGCGTCGAGGTCCTTGGCCAGACTGGCCGACAGGTCGAGCGACACCCCGCGCAGCCGACGGGACACCGACACCTCGTTGATCAGCGCTTCCATCGCCTGTTCGGTGGCGCTGAGCCCGTGCTCGTACTGGATGCGCAGCACCTCGCGGGTGACCTGGGGGGTGACGAACGGGTTGCCGTCCCGGTCCCCGCCGATCCAGGTGCCGAAGGTCAGCGGGCGGGCCGTGGGCGGGGTCTCCACGCCCAACGCGCGCAGCGTCTCGGCGAAGTTGTCCAACACCTGCGGCGCCGCGTCGGCGTACAGGTCCCGCAGGTAGTAGATCGCGTTGCGGGCCTCGTCGGTGGGGTCGGGGCGGTCCAGCCGCAGTTCGTCGGTCTGCCACAGCAGATCGAGCAGTTCGGCCAGCCGGCGGTTGGCCGGACCCTCGTCGGCGGCGCCGTACAGGATCGCGTTGGACGTCTCGGCGTCCAACTCGTCGGCGATGGCCCGCAGCTTGGTCAGGATGGACCGGCGGGCCGCCTCGGTCGGGTGCGCGGTGAAGACGGGCCGCACCGCCAGCCGCCGGACCGCCTCGGCGATCTCGTCGGCCGGTACGCCCCGCTCGGCGATCAGCTTCGCCGCCTGGTCCAGCCAGCCACCGTGGACGGCCCGCTGCCGGCGCAGGTCGCGGCCCCGGTGTACCTGTTCGGTGATGTTCGCCAGGTGGAAGTACGTCGAGAAGGCGCGGGCCAGCTTGGTGCCGGTCACCACGTCCATGGCGCCCAACCGGCTGGCGGCGGCCTCGGCGTCGGTGCGTACCAGCGCGCGGATCTCCTCGACGAGGTCGAGCAGCGGCGGGCCTTCCTGGCGGGCCAGGGTCTGGCCGAGCAGGGTGCCGAGCCGGCGGATGTCTGCCCGGAGCGCCGCGTCGGGGCCGTCCGGGTGATGGTGGTCGGTCATCGTGCGCTCCTTACGTGCGTACGAAGGACAGCGCTGTCCGACTGGCTGTGATGGTATCGCCCGAACCGGGTGGAGCGGTGGGGGAGGCTGGTGGAAATGGCCTATCGCTCATGTCGCGGTGCCGACCGGGGGCCGAGCGCCGCCGTGGCGAGCACCAGGGCGACGATTCCGGCCACTGCCCACAGGACGAGTTCCAGCAGGGGCCAGTGCGTCGCGCGGCCCGGGAAGTAGGCCGCCGATTTGACCAGGTCGGTGGCCAGTCCGGGGATGTTCCACCGGTGCATGGCGCCGAAGATGCCGGGCAGGAACTCCGGGGCGTAGATCCCGCCCGAGCCCGGGTTGCCGAGCACCACCAGCAGCAGGATCACCAGGCCCGTACCGACCAGGCCGAGCCAGCTCTGCACGGCGGCGGCCACCATGGCGGCGGCGAAGGCGATCATTATGCCGGCTCCGGTGACGGCAGCCAGGTGCCGGGGGAAGACGCCCAGGGCTGGCCCGGTGACCAACGCTCCGGCCAGCCCGAGGAGACCCGCGTAGATCGCGAACGCGACGACCCGGAGACCCGCCCGGCCGAGTGTCCGGGGCACCGTACCGAGGGAGACGCCGAGCGCGGCGGTGCCCAGGTAGCCGCCGAGCACCAGGCCGACGGCCAGGTAGAACGGGACCAGCCCGCGCGGGTCGTCGGCCGAGGTCGGGTACCTGTCGCGCACCGTGAGCGGCGCGCCCACGGTGCGGGCCGCGATGGTGATCAGCCCGGTGATCGTCTCGGCGGCGGCCGGGCTGGCGGCGCTCGCGGTGTCCAGGGTGAGACCACCGGTCCCGCTCGCGAGCATGGCGTAGACGTCCCGGCCGGCGAGCGCGTCCGAGGCGGCGGCCGGACTGGGGTACGTGTGGGCCCGAACGGCGTCGCTCTGACCGTGCAGGCCGATCAGCAGGCGTTGCGCGGGCGCGTCGCCGGCCACCACCGCCACCGGGAGCGCCTTCGGGTGCGGGTCGTGTAGGGCTCCCGCGTACGCGGCGATGAACCCGACGGAGATCACCAGGGTGCCCAGCAGCAGTCCGGCGCCGCGCAGCAGCGTCCGGCGGAACGCCGCGTCCCGGGCCGGCTCGGTGATCCGGCCCCAGGTCCAGCGGCGCGGCGACTCCGTGCTCATTTCGTCAGCCTATGGGAGTTTTAACCGTTTGGGTGGGTCGATAGCGTTCCAAGCATGCCGGAGCTGATCTGTCCCAGAAAACCGTGCCCTGGCGACCGGGTCGCGGTTCTCTCGCCCTCCGCCGGGCTGCCGGCGATCTTTCCCGAGGTGTACGAGCTGGGCCTGCGCCGACTGTGCGCCGAGCTGCACCTGGAACCGGTGGAGTACCCCACCACCCGGCTCATGGGAGCCAGCCCGGTCGAGCGGGCCCGCGACCTGATGGCCGCGTTCGCCGACCCGTCCATCGCAGCGGTCCTGACCACGATCGGTGGCGATGACCAGATCACCGTCATCCCACACCTGGACGACGCGGTGCTGCGCGCCAACCCGAAGCCGTTCTTCGGCTACTCCGACAACACGAACCTGCTCAACCATCTCTTCGGGCTGGGCATCGTGAGCTACCACGGCGGGTCGGTGCTGGTCCACCTCGGCCGGGGCGGCGCGACGCACCCGGTCAGCATGGACTCACTGCGGGCCGCCCTGTTCAGCCCCGGCTGGTACGAGCTGAGTCCGCCAACCGAGTGGACCGACGAGCCCGGCGACTGGCGGGACCCGGCATACCTCGGCACCGAGCCGACGATGTTCCCGGCGGAGGGTTGGGGGTGGTCCGGGCCGGCCACAGCGGTCGAGGGGCGGCTGTGGGGCGGCAACCTGGAGATCATCTCGTGGCTCCTGGCCGCCGGGCGGGTCGGTCCGAACGCGGACTATGCCGGCTGCGTGCTGGCCATCGAGACCTCGGAGGAACTGCCCTCGGACACCGAGGTGTACCGGATGCTGCGCAACATGGGCGAGCGCGGCCTGCTGGCCGGGTTTCCGGCCGTCCTGGTCGGCCGGCCCAAGGCGTGGAATCACACCCGACCGCTCGACAGCCCCGCGAAACGGGCGTACGCGCAGGCGCAGCGCGCCGCCGTGACCCGGGCACTGCGCGAGTACGCCCCCGACGCGGTGGTGGTCTTCGATCTGGACATCGGGCACACCGACCCGCAGCAGATCCTTCCGTACGGCGGCCCGGTCCGGGTGGACGCCGTCAACCTACACATATTGGGGTACTACTACCCCCCCCCCCTGGGGCGGCGGTGATACCCGCCGCCCCGGGCGGAGGGGTCAACCAGGGCTAGTCGCGGAGGACGTCGTCGATGGTGGTGGCGGTGGCGGCTCGGAGCAGCCAGGTGTCGAGCTGGGCCAGATCGGTACAGGCGCGGATCTGCTCGCGGACCTCGGCGGGTACGTTGACGCCGCGCCCGTCGAGCAGGGTCAGCAGCGCGCGGGCTTCACCCCGGGCCTCGCCCCGGGCCTCGCCCCGGGCCTCACCTCGCGTCTCGCCTGCCCGTTCGTGCTGAGCGGCGAGTTCCCGCAGGAGTTCGCTGCGGTATTCGTTGCCGACATCGGTGGTCATGAACGCCTCCCAACGGGTCCGGGCCGCTGTCGGCAGCCCGGCCAGTACCACGTCATAGTACAAAATTGCCGTCTTCGGATTGAGTGAGCGCAGCGCTTCCATCACGGCCGGAAAGGCCGTCTCCACCTGGGTGTCATGGCCGTGGCAGATGGCCGACAGCACGGTCAGCCCCGGGTTGGCCCGGGCCCGCTCCGCGTCCACCACCAGCGGGACGTCGCTGGGAGTGAAGATCATCGGTCGTAGGGTCAGGCACAGCCCGTCGAACTCGAACAGGTCGCGATAGCGACGCGCGATCCGCAGGTCGGGGCAGTACACCAGCAGGGCTGCGTCGACATCCAACTCGGCTTCGAGCTGGGCCACGTAGAGCTTCCAGGTCCGTCGCTTGCCAGAGTCCCAGCCACGTTGGATCTCCAGGACCACGGTGAGCAGTGGCCGGTCGGTCGGGTCGCAGAACAGCACCATGCTGTCCGCGTGGTACGTACGCGGGACCAGCACCCGGACATCCGTGGCGTGGGTACGGGCGTGATGGTAATCGGGGACTTTGACGTTGAAGAGGTTCGTCAGCAGCCAGGCCAGCAGGCTCGGATCCAGTTTGGCCAGCGCCACTGCCGACTCATGTTCCGCACTCGGCATGACGGGCACGCTAGGTGACGAATCCGAAACTGAAGGTGATTGCATGCGGCGTGTCCGCAAGCGTGAGCCCGATCACCAGGGAAAACGGCCTCGGGCGACCAGGAGGTCTCTCAATAAGGGACATTGGGACGTGGCGGGAGCCGGCCGGTGCCGGTCGCGGTCGACGTGCGGCTGGTTGTCCCAACAGGGAGATACTCTCGTCAGGCAACCCCCGTTCGCTCGCGGACGAGGGACATTTGGCGTGCTCTGACGCAAAGGTTGTGATCATGACGACGCTCGCCGGTCTGCTGACGGCGGCCCTCGACGATCCCGCGCTCACCCGTGCCCGCAACCTGGCCCGGGGCGACTTCGCGGCGGCGGACGGCCTCGACGTGACCGCTCCGCCGGCGCTGCGGCCGTTCGTCGTGGCGGCGGTGGCCGCCGACCCGGACCGAGGCGGCGCCGGCCGACCCGTGCTCGCGGTCACCGCCACCAGCCGGGAGGCGGACGATCTCGCGACGGCGCTGGGCAGCCTGCTGCCGCCGGAGCAGATCGCCGTCTTCCCGTCCTGGGAGACGCTGCCCCACGAACGCCTCTCGCCGCGTTCCGACACCGTGGGCCGCCGGCTCGCGGTGCTGCGCCGGCTGGCGCACCCCGACGCCACCGCGCCGGGTGGCACGACCGGCGCCGCTGGCGGTCCGGCGGCCGGCCGGTCCGGGCCGCTACGGGTCGTGGTCGCGCCGATCCGATCGGTACTTCAGCCACAGCTCAAGGGCCTGGGTGACCTCGATCCGGTACGACTGGCCACCGGCGTCGAAGCCGAACTGGAAACGGTGGCCCGACGCCTGACCGACCTGGCGTACGCCCGGGTCGACCTGGTGACCAAGCGTGGCGAGTTCGCCGTCCGGGGTGGCATCCTCGACATCTTCCCGCCCACCGACGAGCACCCGTCCCGGGTCGAGTTCTGGGGCGACGAGGTGGAGGAGATCCGCACCTTCGCCGTGGCCGACCAGCGCACCATCGAGCCGGTCGGGCAGCTCTGGGCGCCGCCGTGCCGGGAACTGCTGCTCACCCCGGCGGTCCGGGAGCGGGCTCGGGCGCTGTCGGCGGCGCATCCGGAGCTGGCCGAGATCCTGGACAAGCTGGCCGAGGGGATCCCGGTGGAGGGGATGGAGTCGCTGGCGCCGGCGCTGCTCGGGCCGGAGAGCCTGGAACTGCTGTCGCACTGCATGCCCGAGGGCACCCACATACTGCTCTGCGACCCGGAGCGGATTCGTACCCGGGCGCACGATCTGATGCGTACCTCGGAAGAGTTTCTCCAGGCCAGTTGGGCCGCGGCGGCGGTCGGGGCGGACGCGCCGATCGACCTGGGCGCGGCGGCCTTCCGCAGCCTGGCCGACGTGCGGGCGGTCGCGGCCGTGCTGCGCCAGCCCTGGTGGTCGGTCTCGCCGTTCGGCCTGACCGATACCGAGCCGGCGGTGGAACGCGCGCCCTGGCTGGACGACGAGGAACCGGTCGAGGTCACCCCGGACTCCGGCGTGGCGCTCACCCTCGGCGGCCAGCCCACCCCGCTCTACCACGGTGAGACGGCGCGGGTGGTGGACGACCTGAAGCGGTGGGTCGGCGACGGCTGGCGGGTGGCCCTGGTCTTCGAGGGGCACGGGCCCGCCCAGCGGGCCGTCGAGGTGCTCCGGGACGCGGGCCTGGGCGCTGTCACCGCCGAGCGGGTTCCGGACCCGCCGGCGGCCGGTGAGCTGGTGGTCGCCTGCGGGTCGCTCAACCACGGCTTCCTCGACGAGACGGCCCGGTTGGCGGTGCTGACCGGGAACGACATCACCGGCGGGCGGGGTTCGTCGACCCGGGACATGCGCCGGATGCCGAGCCGGCGGCGCAACACCATCGACCCGCTGGAACTGCGGGCCGGCGATTACGTGGTGCACGAGCAGCACGGCATCGGCCGCTACCAGGAGCTGGTGCAGCGCACCGTCAACGGCGCCTCCCGGGAGTACCTGGTCATCGAGTACGCGGCGAGCAAGCGCGGCCAGCCCGGCGACCGGCTGTTCGTCCCGACCGACCAGCTCGACCAGCTCTCCCGGTACGTCGGCGGCGAGCAGCCGACGCTGCACAAGATGGGCGGCTCGGACTGGCAGAAGTCCAAGGCGCGGGCCCGCAAGGCGGTCCGGGAGATCGCGGCGCAGCTCATCCAACTCTACGCCGCGCGCAAGGCGTCCAAGGGGCACCCGTTCGGTCCGGACACCCCGTGGCAGCGGGAGCTGGAGGACGCCTTCCCGTGGACCGAGACGCCCGACCAGCTCGCGGCGATCGAGGAGGTCAAGCGGGACATGGAGCAGTCGGTCCCGATGGACCGGCTGATCTGCGGCGACGTCGGATACGGCAAGACCGAGATCGCCGTACGGGCGGCGTTCAAGGCGGTGCAGGACGGCAAGCAGGTGGCGGTGCTGGTGCCGACCACGCTGCTGGCCCAGCAGCACTACAACACCTTCGCCGAGCGGATGGGCCAGTTCCCGGTGACGATCCGCCAGCTCTCCCGGTTCCAGACCCCGAAGGAGGCCGAGCAGACCCTCGCGATGGCCGCCGACGGCACCGCCGACATCGTCATCGGTACGCACCGGCTGTTGCAGGCCGCCACCCGGTTCAAGCGGCTCGGCATGGTGGTCGTGGACGAGGAGCAGCGGTTCGGGGTCGAGCACAAGGAACACCTGAAGACGCTGCGCGCCTCGGTCGACGTGCTCAGCATGTCGGCCACCCCGATCCCGCGAACCCTGGAGATGGCGATCACCGGAATTCGGGAGATGTCCACCATCGCCACCCCGCCCGAGGAGCGGCACCCGGTGCTCACCTTCGTCGGCGCGTACGACGACCGGCAGGTGGCCGCGTCGATCCACCGCGAGCTGCTGCGCGACGGGCAGGTCTTCTACCTGCACAACCGGGTGGAGTCGATCGACCGGGCGGCCCGGCGGATCCGCGAGCTGGTGCCCGAGGCCCGGGTTGCGGTGGCGCACGGCCAGATGGGCGAGGACGCCCTCGAGAAGGTGATGGTCGGCTTCTGGGAGAAGGAGTTCGACGTCCTGGTCTGCACCACCATCGTCGAGTCCGGGATCGACATCCCCAACGCCAACACCCTGATCGTCGAGCGGGCCGACCTGCTCGGCCTGGCCCAGTTGCACCAGATCCGCGGCCGGGTCGGTCGGGGCCGGGAGCGGGCGTACGCGTACTTCCTCTACCCGCCGGAGAAGCCCCTCACCGAGCACGCGCACGAGCGGCTGGCCACCATCGCCCAGCACACCGAGCTGGGCGCCGGGATGTACGTGGCGATGAAGGACCTGGAGATCCGCGGCGCCGGCAACCTGCTCGGCGGCGAGCAGTCCGGGCACATCGAGGGCGTCGGTTTCGACCTGTACGTCCGGATGGTCGGTGAGGCGGTCCAGCAGTTCAAGGGTGAGGGCCCGGAGTCCGACGGCACGACGGACGAGATCCGGATCGATCTTCCCGTGGACGCGCACCTGCCGCACGACTATGTCGGGGTCGAGCGGCTGCGGCTGGAGATGTACCGGAAACTGGCCGAGGCCCGGGACGACGACCGGTTGCGGGAGGTCGTGGCCGAGCTGACCGACCGGTACGGCGAGCCGCCGGCCCCGGTGCAGAACCTTGTGGCGGTGGCCCGGTTCCGGCTGCTGGCCCGGCGGTACGGCCTGACCGACGTGTCGGTGCAGGGCCGGCACCTGCGGTTCAGCCCGCTGCCACTGCCCGACTCGAAGCAGCTGCGACTCAAGCGCTACCACCCGGACGCGGTCTACAAGTCGGCCAACGACCAGGTGAGCGTGCCCCGCCCGAGCACCCGCCGGGTGGGCGGCGAGCCGCTGCGTGACCAGGCACTGCTGGACTGGTGCGCCCAACTCCTCAAAGACGTGCTCGGCGAGCCGGCGCTGGTGGGCGCTGTCACCAGCGTCAGCGGGTCGTGAGAGAGTGACCGCCATGCGTGCTCGTCGTCTCCTGTCGATCACGGCCGTCGCCGTGCTCGGCGTCACCGCCCTGTCCGGTTGCCGCACCGACCCAGCCGTCGCCGCGTACGTCGGGGATCAACGGATCACCGAAAATGCCGTGGACCAGGTATTGGACGAGTTGAAGCAGCGTGCCGGCGGTCCACCGTCGGCGCCGGCCTCCGGCCAGGATCCGCAGGCACCGGCTCAGGGGGCACGGGTCCCGGAGCGGATCCAGGTGGTGAGCGCCCTGGTGCTGCGGGATGCCTGCCAGCGGGTCTCCGCCGCCAAGGGATACCAGTCGAAGGTCCAGGTCAGCTCCGACCAGGTGGCCGGGCAGCTCGACCTGCCGGCCGGTTCCCGGTACGCGCAGCAGCTCGCCGAGCTGTACACCTGCCTTTCCGGGGTGCCCACCCCGCCGCCGGTCGAACCGAGCCAGCAGGAGTTGGCCGATCTGGTCGCAGCGGGCAAGACCGCCGGGGTGATTCCGGCCGAGGTGTCGACCCAGGAGGCGTCCGCCCAGCTCGACGGCGATCAGCTGCGGGGGGCACTGGCCCAGAAGCGGGCCCTGGCGGACGCGGTCAAGGACGCGAAGATCACGGTGAACCCGAGGTACCGGCCGCTGGACTTCCCACTGCTCTCCTTCACCGGCCGCGTGCCGGCGGTGAGCGTGCCGCTGGGTGACGGAGGCTCGGACGCGGTGACGAACCTGCCCGTGACGACGCAGCCGAGCGGCACGCCCGCGCCGTGACCGGGCGGGCCCGCGTCGTCCTGCTGGTCACCTCGCCCCGGCTGCCCGCCGGGTTGCTGACGGCCGCGGCCTGGGACGCCGTACGGGCCGGGCTGGTGCTGGCGGACGCCGAGAGCGAGTGGACCACGGCGCTGCGCGCGGCGGGCGCCGAGGTCCGGCTCGTCGGGGCGGATCCCGTGGCTGAACTGCTGGCCGGGGCCGCCGAGCGGGGTACGGCGGTGTGGCTGGCCGGACCGGCGGGTGACGAGACCCTGGCCCGTGAGCTGGGGCTGCGGCTGGCCCGGGAGCCCGGGCTCGCGGAGTTGGAGCTGTTGTACGGCTCGTGGGACCCGCCCGGCGCCCGGTTGCTGGATGTGGTGACGGTGCTGGACCGGTTGGCTTCGCCCGGCGGCGATCCGTGGAAGCGGGAGCAGACGCACCAGACGCTGGCGCGGTTCCTGCTCGAGGAGGCGTACGAGGCGTACGAGGCGATCCTCACCGGCGACCTGGCCGCGTTGCGTGATGAGCTGGGCGACGTGCTGCTCCAGGTCGTGCTGCACGCCCGGCTCGCCGAGGAACTGCCCGCCGAGGAGCGCTGGACGGTGGACGACGTCGCCGGTGGGCTGGTGGCGAAGATGATCCGGCGCAATCCGCATGTCTTCGCGGGCGCGGAGGTCGGCACCGTCGAGGAGATCACCGAGAACTGGGAGCGGATCAAGCGCACCGAGAAGGCTCGTGGCTCCGTGCTGGACGGGATCGCGCCCAGCCAGCCGGCACTGGCCCTGGCCGCGAAGATCCTCGAACGGACAACGCGGGCCGGGCTCGACGTACCGCTGCCGGAGCCGGACGGTGCGGTGGCCGTACCCACGCCGGGGGTGTTGCCCGACGAGGCGCACCGGCGGCTCGGTGCGGAACTGCTCGCGGTCGTCGCGCGGGCCCGCGCCGCCGGGCTGGACGCCGAGTCGGCGCTGCGGGGCGTCACCCTGGCCTACGCGGACGCCGTGCGCGCCGCCGAGCCCGGCCCCCCGTCCCGGTGATCCCCGCCGGGCGGGACCTGGCTCGGGGCGGGACCTGAGGCCGGGCGGGACCTGACGCGGCGCGGGCGGTAGGCGGTGGACTGGGGGAGCGCGGCCGGTAGGGTCGGCTGATGGAGGACTTCGTCCCGCTCGCCGAGCGGATCGTGGACGCGCTGCTGGCGAGCCGGCCGGAGTTGGCGGCCGGCGCCGGGGACCACCGGTTCGACGACCGGCTGCCCGACCTGTCCGACTCGGCCGTGGCGGCCGACGCGGCGATGCTGGTGGACGCCGCCAACGCGCTGTCCGAGGTGGACGCCGAGGCGCTCGACCCGGCGGAGCGGGTGGACCACGCCATGCTGTCCGCGCTGGTGGACCGCAGCCTCTTCGAGTCGACGCAGGTGCGGTCGTACCAGTGGAACCCGCTGGTGCACAATCCCGGCGTCCTGCTGCACGCGCTGCTGGACCGGCCGTTCGCCCCGGCGGAGGCCCGGCTGACCAGCCTGACCGGCCGGCTCGGCGCGGTCCCCGACGCGCTCGCCACCGCGCGGGCCACGCTCACCGACGTACCGCGGATCCACCTGGAGACCGCGGTCGGACAGTTCGCCGGGACGGCCTCGCTGGTTCGCGCGGAGCTGCCCCGACTGCTGGCCGAGGCGCCGGCCCTGCGGGCCACGGTCGAACCGGTCGCCGAGACGGCCGTCCGGCAGCTGGACGACTTCGCCGACTGGCTGCGCGGGCGGTTGCGGTCCGAGACCGGGCCGGGTCGGGATCCCCGGCTGGGCCGGCGGCTCTGGGAGGCGCGGCTGTGGCACACCCTGGACACCGAGTTGTCCGCCGGTCAGGTGCTGGACCGCGCCCGGGAGAACCTGGACCGGGTGACCGAGGAGATCACCGAGGCGGCCGTCGCGCTGGTCGGTGGCCCGGCAACCCCGGAGACGGTACGCCGGGCCCTGGACCGGCTCGCGGAACAGCGCCCGGACAACGAGTCCATCGTGCCGCTGGCCGAGCTGACCCTGACCGAGACCACCGACTTCGTCCGGGAACACGACCTGGTCTCGCTGGTGGACGACCCGTGCGTGGTGACGGAGATGCCGGAGTTCGCCCGCGGGGTGGCCGTCGCCTACTGCGATCCGCCCGGCCCGCTGGAGCCGGCGCGGGTGCCGACGTTCTACTGCATCGCGCCCACTCCGGCGGACTGGCCGGCGGACCGGGTCGACTCGTTCTACCGCGAGTACAACCAGCACATGGTGCGCAACCTGACCGTCCACGAGGCGATGCCCGGACACTTCCTCCAACTCGCCCACTCGCGCCGCTACCGGGGCAGCAGCCGGGTCCGGGCGCTGGGCCGCTCCGGCCCGTTCGTGGAGGGCTGGGCCGTGTACGCCGAGGAGATGATGGTCGACAACGGGTTCGGTGGCCTGGCGATCCGGCTCCAGCAACTCAAGATGCAGCTCCGGATGACCATCAACGCGATCCTCGACCAGTCGGTGCACTGTGACGGGCTGACCGAGGCGGACGGGATGGCGCTGATGACCGGGCGGGGCTTCCAGGAGGAGGGCGAGGCGGCCGGCAAGTGGCGCCGCGCACTGCTCACCGCCACCCAGCTCTCGACGTACTTCGTCGGCTACACCGAGGTGGCCGGGATCGCGGCGGCCCGGCCGGCGGACGTCCCGCTCCGGCGGTGGCACGACGCCATGCTGGCGCACGGCTCGCCGCCGCCCCGGCACCTGCGCACCCTGCTGACCGGTTAGCGGCGCGGCCGGTCGGTACGCGGCCCGCCGTCCGTGATCCGTCGCATGGTGAGCTGCCGGGGTGCCGGTCGGCAAGCAGGTGGTGCTGGTCAACAACTCCGACTTCAACAACACCTCGGCCACCGGCACCTGGCCGGCGGCGACCACCGCGACCGGCAGGTACGGCCCGGACTACGCCACCCACGCGGCGGGCACCGGCTCGTCGGTATACACCTGGCAGTTGAACGTGCCACAGGCCGGCACCTACCAGGTGTACGCGTGGTACCCGCAGGTCACCGGGGCGGCCACCGACGCGAAGTACACGGTCAACTACAACGGCGGCACCGCGACGAAGACGGTCAACCAGACGGCGAACACCGGCACCTGGGTGAGCCTCGGCTCGTACAGCTTCGCCGAGGGCAACGCCCAGAAGGTCAGCCTGTCCGACCAGGCCACCGGCACGGTGGTGGCGGACGCGGTCAAGCTGGTCCGAGACAACACCGGCGAGGCCGACAGCGAGAAGCACGACTACGGCTACCGGTACGACGCGAACGCCAACCTGACCAGCATCACCGACTCGTCACCGGGTACCCGGATCGACACCTACACCGTCACCTACACGGGGTTGAACCAGGTCGACAAGGTGCTGGAGCAGAAGTCGGGCTCGACGGTCGACACGACGTCGTTCACGTACGACCCGAACGGCGCCCCGAAGACCACCACCCATGATCGGCAGTACGCGGGCTACACGTACGAGGCGCGGAACCTGCCCGACACGGTGACCAACGGCAAGACGGCGTCGGATCCGGCAGCCAAGGTCACCCGGTTCACGTACACGGATCGGGGTGAGCGGTACACCGAGACCAAGGGCAACGGCAACGTCGTCACCTACGGCTACTACCTGGACGGGTTGCTGAAGAGCCAGGTGGAGAAGAAGTCCAACGGCACCACGGTGGTGTCGGACGACGCGTTAGCTACGACCTGAACGGCAAACCGGAAGATGAACGCCGACAACCACGGCGCGTATCTGACCACCACCAGCGACTTCACGTACGACCCGCGGGACCGGCTGGCCGCGGTTACGAAGACCGGTGACGGCGCCGGCAGTGAGACGTACGTGCACGACGCGAACAACAACGTCACGAGCCAGACCGTCAAGAACGTCAGCACGTCCTTCAACTATGACCGGAACCGGCTGCTCACGGCGGTGACCGGTGGGGCGACGGCGTCGTACAACTACGACCCGTTCGGGCGGCTGGACACGGTCACCTCGGCCGGCACCGTCATCGAACGGAATGTGTATGACGGGTTCGACCATGTGGTGGAGAACCGGAAGCTCGGTTCGGGTGGGTCGACCTCGACTACCCGGTATGCGTTCGATCCGCTGGACCGGACGGCGTCGAAGACGACCGACGCTGGTGGGGCGAAGGAGAAGACCACGGTCTTCGGTTACCTGGGCCTGTCGGGTGACGGTTCCGCGGAGCATGCGTAATCAGCAGGAGTCGATCCCAGGGATGGAGGCTGAACCCGGAGGGGTGGGGCGCGGCATGGGAATGGCTGCGGGCGCCTTCAGTATTTTGAACGACCTCTATCACATCGCCATGGGAGCTGCCGCGTTGTCTAATCCTGATTTAGGTGCAGACATGATGTGTGAGATGGGATTCCGTGCCTACTGTCCAGTGCCACCAAACTGGATGACAGCATAGCCAGTCTGGCCATCACAAGTCGGCCAAGGTTGGGCTCGTACGTACTCGCGGGCCCAACCTTGGCCACCTTCTCACTCGATCGAACTAGATGTCACCACCAGAATAAGACGCATTTATCGCGCGATTGCAGCGGCTGCTCAGCCGTCGAAGCTCTTCCACGTGAAGCCTGGCTCGCGTAATGGGTGAAGGGCGCAGCGCTGCCGGGTGCCAGCGTAGACCTCGATGGTGTTGGAGTCGAGGGCACTGGTCGTAATGACGAGGCCGGGGGCGACATAGTGGCGGGTGGGATCGCCTGTCCAACGCATTGGCTGCAGGGGCACGGGCTGTAGCAGTGCGACAAGGTGTTGTGCCTGGTGGGGAGTGACGGCGGCGTAGCCGGTGAAGGGGCTTGAGTATGAAGCTTCGCAGAGGAGGAACTGGAGGAGGAACCCGCTGAGTGATTCGCGCTCCTGACCAGCTTCGAGTCCGTCGTAGTGAACGGTCGGGTCTGCTTCGGCGGGATTGATTAGCATGTAAAAGCCGCCCTGATTCTCTGATCCGAAGAGCACCATCCCATCGACTTCGTCGTCCAGTTCAGAGGCGAGACGGATCCTGTTGTTCAAGCCGAGTACTTCCCGGCGTCCGGCGGCGGCACGATAGAAGGCTTCGAGTGGCTCGGGCAGGGGGTGGCGGGGTTCGTCGACCGTGTCGGTGGCTGGCGGGACGTCGGCGTACCAGCCGGTGACGAACTGCTGAAAGGCTGTAATGGGAGCGTGCGGGAGGCTTTGCATCCAATTCAGGTCCGGTAGCGGTTCCTGAAAAGTCGGTCGTACCTCATCCAGAAGATGGAACGGCAGCCGCTTCGGGAAGCGCAACTCGTAGGAGGTCAGTACTCGCCGGGTGTTCTGTGGGCCTGGTCCGCTGTCGATCTTGACTGCCCCCGATCGGCTCCTTCCCCGTCGGAGTTCCCCCAATGCGACATGGCCCTCTGCGGTTCGGGCGAACCCAAGAATCGGCAGCTTGGATGTGGCTAGTCGATCTTCGGCGGCTGCGGGGATTGGCTTGCGAAGTACCATCCGCTCAAAATTCCTGACCACGCTGACCTGGCGTCGGTCACTACCATCGATGATCACGAGCGTCGCCTTCGGGCCGACTACGTAGGTAACGTTCCCCGTTCCGAAGATCTCTGACTGCTCCCCGGCGTACGACAACACTTCGGCTTCCGTGAGTGCCAACCATCGCTCAGACACGCAATTACCGTAGATGAGCCTGTGCCTTCTGACATCCGCGGGTTAGGTCGGCGCCCGCCCAACCTGGCGCGACGGTCCCGCGGGTACCGGGATTCCTGGCGAGTTCGGCAGGACGCATGCGACGCGGCGGAGACCGCGGCCAACTGGGTAGATCACAACGGGGACGCCCTGAGGGATCTGTCGATGGATGCCGCAGAGGTGGCCTTGGGCGCGATTGCGACAGATGTCGGCGCTGGCATGATCGCGGCTGGTGCGACGGCATGCGGCGTATCCTTGCCCCTCGTCATCACTGGAGTGGGTGCGCTCGTCACTGCTGTGCGGCGGGCGCCGCCCTTGCTGGTGGTGGTGGTGTCCTGGTGGCTGGGCTGGGCATCTTCGCAATGGCCGATGGAATCTCGAAGGGTGTGAGTGACGCTGGACGCTTGGAGAATCCTTCGAATTCCGGAAATCCGGTTGGGGGCGGCCCGAAGATCAAGAAGACGAATGGCCGCCCTGATGGGGACAAGGACCTCATCCGAGAGTGGGAATCGGATGGAGTCACCTATCAAATGAAGACCGGTCACGGGTTCAACCGCGCGCAGTCCGGCGGCACCGATCTTCGAACGACCAACCTTACTCCCGATCAAGTCGAGCAGTCGATCATCAGCGACATTGAAGGATATCGATCAACGGGCGGTACCCAATCCAGGGCCGGGTGTTAATCCCCTTGAGAGGACGATAGACGTGGATGGAAGGTCCATCACTTATCGTGCCGTCCAAACGGGTTCTCCTGATGGTCGGACCGGGGTCGGCCTAGTCCAGTCCCACTCATGGTCTCAGCTGTTTCAGCTCAGAGTTTGATGCACACGAGATCACCCCACTCAGGCCGTGGAGGCCGACAGCGATGTTGCGGAGGGCAACCAGGGGGTGGGCGCGTTGCCGGCTGCCGTCCTTGGTTGTGGTTGATCCTTTACCGGGTGAGGATAGGCCGTGCCGTTGACCTTTCCGTCGCACCTGGCGGCGGTGCTGCCGCTGAAGTCGCTGCGCCCGCACTGGTTTGACGGGGTGGCGATGTGTGCCGGAGCAGTCGCTCCGGATGTTGGCTATGTCGCTCGGGGCACCGGTGTCGAGCCCTCGCATACTCATTCGGCGGCCGGATTGTTTTGGTGGTGCCTACCGACTGCACTGGTATACGCCTGGCTGGTTCGACGCGGCGCGCCCCGGATCGCCGCGTACCTACCCCGGCCATGGCGGGGATACGCGGGGCTCGATCGGAGTCGGCATCGCTGGTGGGTCACGGTCGCTTCGGCGCTTCTGGGCTCAGCCACCCATGTCTGCTGGGATTTCCTGACTCACACGGATGGCTGGTTGCGCAGGCTTACTGGCGTCGACTTTCACAAGGCCACCGGGGTGTACTGGTGGACGGTGGCCGATCAGCTCAGCACGCTCGTCGGCGGACTGGTCGCGCTGTGGCTGGCCGGGCGGGTGGCGGGACGCATCGAGTCCGATGCGGCACAGGCGACCGTGCGGCGTCCAGATGGGTTGGCGGGGCGACCGGCCCAGCCTGCGGTGTTCTGGTCGGTCACGGCCGGTACCACGGCGGTCGGCCTCGGCGTGCTGCCGTTCCTTCCGGCCGCGGGGGATGTGGCCGCGCTGGGGGTACGGATACTGCATCTGCTCGGGTCTGCCCTGCTGCTTGGCATGGTGGCCGCCAGCGGCGTACAGCGGAGAGCCGTTACCGACCGTTCCCGGTGAGGACGCACGCATCTTGGCGATCAGGGGTCGTGAAGGAGGCGTTCGGACCGGGTAGGCGCCGGCGTGGCCTGATGGGAGGTCCACTCATCAATACGAATACGGTCCGGGGAACGAGATCGGGAGGGCCCGTAATCGCCGGACGAGCGTCATCGAGATCGTGGTGAAGCCGGACGGAAGGATCTGGATGGCGTACCGGAAGTAGATAATATCGGACCAATCAACTTTGGGAATTGTCATGTATGTTCTACGAGACGTTCCGGTCCCATCAATTGACGATACGTGGAAAGTAGTGCACGCCGGGTTGGACTTCTGGGGGAAGGAGATCTTCTTGCTGGCTCCGGCCAGCGTGAACCTGGCGGTGGCCGAATCTGGGGGAGGGGGACGCAATCTCGCGGTGGGACGTGGCATGGCGGTCTGGCTGGATGGGCGGCTGTTGCCGCTGCCCGACCTGCCTCAGGCCGCCGACATCGTCGACCGCGGGCCACAGGGCTACGTCTTCGCCAGCCGTGCCATTGGTGCCGGTGTTGGAGACGACGGGGGTCCCCCGAAATTGGCGGAGAACGTCTGGCTGGCTGACGAGGGGGGCAAGGTCGTCCGAGGCATTTCAGTAGGTAGCCAGTTTTCTCATCTGGCTGTCGACGGCGAGGGTGCCCTCTGGGTCGGCTACCGCGATCAGGCCGGCTGGTGGGTCCCGCCGTCAACCGCAGGGCGATCAGATCTCGAAGATGGCGTCTTCCTTCCCGGTATCTGCCGGTGGTCCCCGGAGGGCCATCTCTCGTGGGTTCTATCGAAGGACGCAAACGAGGATGAGCGGGGTTTTCACTGCTACTCGCTCAACGTTTCGGCCGTCGGCAGGCTCGCCGCGATCGACTGGCGAAATTCGGTCGTTGAACTCGGGGGACCCGGTGATACTCGGTTCTGGCCGACTGGGAACCAGTCTCCGTGGGGGCTCGTGAGGCGGGGGGACGAGCTGCTTCTCCTAGGCCGGTACGAATGGCCGAAGAGGAGGGGGGATAAGCCTTCCGGATTCGATGTGGTGAGCCTGTACCACCTGGCCGACGCGGGGCCCGAACTGGTCGATGAGTCTCGCCTGGTGTTGCCGGACGAGTCTCCGCTACCCGGCGTACCGCAGGGGGTTTCCGCCAAGGGGAATGTTTTCCTGATGCATTTTGATGACGTCAGTCGACCGTTTGTGATGTCCCTGTGACTCACCGTCAGATCTTTTGATCACTGCGCCTAACCGGCGTGACCAATAGCGTCAACCGGGCCCCGGCGGCAAGAAGCGGGCAAGGGTCGGCATCAAGGGCCGGTGCTGCCGGCCGTGCCAGCGAACGAGTCCCCGCTGATGGTTCGGGGCGGGATCACGGCGTGCCAGCCCGGCTCGTCCGGAGGGAGGTTGATGGAGGCGAGCACCTGCCGCACCTCGGCGGTGTACCGCTGTTCGGTGGAGGCCCGGATCAGCTCCTCGACCAGGGTGAACTTGAGTTCGGCCGGTGCCTCCCGCAGGGCCCGCAGGGCGAAGCCGATGTGTGGGGAGCCGTTGGGTTGGTCAAGGGCCCACCGCAGTACCGCGGCGGCGTCCGGCCCGTCGAAAAGCTCCTGGGTGGCCTCCGTGTACGCCTCGTCGGCGGCGCGGACTCGACTCCAAGCGTCGAGCATGGCCTCCGGGTCGGTGGCCGACCGCACGAGCGACACGTACGACGGACGGCCGATCAGCCGCAACCGGCCGTCCGTGGCCCGGCCCAGCACGACTGCGGGCAGCACGTTGCCCACGGCCGGCAGGTCGGCCAGCGGGGCGTCTTCGACGGGCGTCCGCTCCACGACTCCCTCCTCGCCGGAGGTCAGCCGGACCAGCAGACCGCTCGGAAGGTGTGCCCGAACGACGCACTCGACTACCGCGTACCTGGCCGGTTCGGTCATGTCGCCTCCCCACAGACTCCGGCGAGCGTGGCCCGCCGGTGATCCAGCGACGCGAACCCGGTCCCACGCCGATTCGCCGTCGCAGCGCTTGGTGCGGTCGGGACCGGACCGCTCCCGCCCGGCCCCGACCGCGGTTCAAGGCGACCGGGTCACCCGCTCGGGGATTGTCGACCGTCGCCATGAGCTACGGCAATGCAGCGATCTGGCGCCGTCTCGCGTTACACCGCCACCCCGTCCGGCCGGGCGAGATACCTCACGGTGTAATCGGCTGGCTACCCATTGATGGGGATCATCTGACGCTCCTAGTGTTGGCCCTGACCGTGACACGGGGGTGAGGGTCGATGGGCGTGCAGATTCGCCTGCTCGGCGCCGTGGAACTTGTCGGTCCCCGCGGACCTGTCGACGCGGGTCCGGCCAAGCGACGGGCCGTGCTGACCGGGTTGGCGCTGGAGGCGAACCGACCGGTCCCGCTGCACCGGCTCGCCGCGATGGTCTGGGCGGGGCCGCCGCCCGAGTCCGCGGTGGCCAACCTGCGCAGCCACGTGGCGGCGCTACGACGCGTCCTCGGCGACCGGATCGTGTCCCGGGCCGGCACGTACCGCCTCGAACTGGCCGCCGACGAACTCGACGTGACCGTGTTCCGGCGGCACGCCGAGGCGGGCCGGGCCGCCCTGCTCGCCGCGGATCCGGTGCGGGCCACCGCCGAGCTGACCGCGGCCCAGACGTTGTGGCGCGGATCGGCCGGCGACGGACTGCCCCGGGGCACCCTGCTGGAGGGCTGGCTGTCGGGTCTCGACGAGGACCGGCTGCGCGCGTACGAGGACCTGCTGGACGCCCGACTGGGAACGGGCGGACCCGACATGCTGGTCATCGGTGAGCTGCGACAGCATCTGAGCCGCCAGCCACTGCGGGAGCGGGCCTGGGTCCAGTTGATCCGGGCGCTCTACCGGGACGGCGACACCGTGGCCGCGCTCACGGCGTACCGCCAGGTGACCACGGTGCTGCGGGAGCAACTCGGCGTCGACCCCGGCCCGGAACTGCGGGCGCTGCACCGGGCGGTGCTGGACCGCTCGCCCGACCTGGCCGGGCCGGCAACGTCCCTGGCTGGGCCTGCCGCGTCGATCGTGGCTCGCCCCGGACCACGCCCACCGACGATCCCGCGGGAGCTGCCACCGGATCCGGCGGTGCTGGTGGGGCGGGCCGCCGAACTCGCGGCGGTGCTGTCCGTACTGACTCCCGCCGGGCCGGCCGGCGCCGGCGACCGCGACTCGGGTGCGGCCGGTCCGGGCGTCGCGGCCGGCCCGCCCCGGCAGACCGCCGTCCTGTTGTACGGGCCAGCCGGTAGCGGCCGCTCCGCGTTGGCCAGCCGGGCCGGGCACGTGCTCGCCGCCGCGTATCCGGAGGGGTCAGATCCTGATGGATCTCGGCCATCGTCCCGGGCACGACGCGGCCGACCTGCTCGGCCGGGCCCTGCGGGCGCTCGGCACGCCCGCCGACGAGCTACCGGAGCACCTGGAGGAACGGCTCGGTCGGTACCGATCCGTACTGGCGACCCGAAGCGTTCTCCTGATCCTGGACGGCGCCGCCGACGCGGAGCAGGTCCGACCGCTGATCCCGGTCGCGGCCGGGTCCGCCCTCATAGTGACCTCGACGGAGGCGTTTGGCGCCCTCGACGGGGTGCGCCGGGTGCGGCTGGTGCCATTGCCGCCCACCACCGCGCGGGCGCTGCTCACCGCGTACGTCGGAAGCGACCGGCTGGACGAGGACCCGGCAGCCACCGCGGAACTGATCCGGCGCTGCGCGGGGCTGCCCGGCGCGCTGCGGTCCGCCGCCGGGGGTCTGATCGCGGCGCCGGACCTGCCGGTCCGCGGACTGCTCGACCGCCGGGTCGCTCCCGGCCGGCCCGGACGGCCCGGCGAGGCGGCCTGATCCCGCCGCTGCCGGGCGGCGGTGAAACCGGTCGGCACGACCGGCCGGACGGTGCCCACGGCCCGAAGTGACAGCGCCCCCAACGAAGCGACGCCGGCCATGCCTGAAACGACACCGGCGATGGCCCGAAGCGGCGCCGGCCGGGAGCGTCGTCGTCAGTGTGCGCCGGCCCGGTGGTCCTGGACGGCCGCGCCGGCCGGCAGGTCGAAGGCGGTGCCGTCCACCCCGGCCCGGTACTCGCTGAGCGCGGTGTCCACCGACCGGCCGTCGAGCACGCCGGTGAAGCTGCCCAGGATCCCGTCGCTGGTCACGCAGGCGTCGAAGCTCGACGTCGCGGCGTTCGCCACCTGCTTCACCGTGACGCAGGTGGCGTGCTGGCCGGCGACCGTGGTGTCCCGCTGCTCCACCACCGCCGCCTGGTCCAGAGCGGTGGCGGTGAGCAGTGAGATCAGCACGGGCGGGGTGGCCAGGCCGGCACGGTTGGCGGCGGCCATCGCCGGCATGGCCGGCCGGTCCGCCGGCAGCGGCGGCGGATCGAGGGTGCAGGTCGGCCGGGCGCCGGTGGTCACGCACCGGGCCAGGGCGTCGGCGCTGACCGTGGTCCGGCCACCCGGATAGCTGTACGCGGTGCGGTGCGGCCGTTGCGCCTGGGAGATCGTCCCGTTCGCCCCGTCCGGCAGCGCGTACGTCGCCGAATAGGTCAACCCGGAGGACGCCTCCAACCTCGCCGCCAGGTCGTTGACCAGATCGGCACGGGGCAGGGTACTCCCGGCGTCGTCCAGGGTCTGACAGCCGGCCAGCAGCACCAGGGTGGCCACCGCCCCCGCCAGCACGCGGGCCGGCGCCGCGGTCTCCGATGGCATACCGGTCAGCCTTACCGATCACGTCAAGCCGGCGCAAACGTGTTCCCGCGCCGCCCGAGGGGCCGGGTCCGGCGGCCCACCCGGTGGTCGGGATCTGCCGGGCACCGGCCGGCGGCCGATACCGGAGGCGATACGCTGCGATGTGCCTCGGCCGCGCCGTCGCGGCCCGCGATCGCATGACACGACAACAAGGAGCGACACAGTGGCCACCATCGAGGGAATCGTCGCCCGGGAGATCCTTGACTCGCGCGGCAACCCGACCGTCGAGGTTGAGGTAGGGCTGGACGACGGCACCGTGGCGCGGGCGGCCGTGCCGTCGGGCGCGTCCACCGGCGCGTACGAAGCGCTCGAACTGCGCGACGGCGATCAGGACCGCTACCAGGGCAAGGGCGTCGAGAAGGCCGTCACCAACATCGAGGACAAGGTGGTCGACCAGCTCATCGGGTACGAGGCCAGCGAGCAGCGCCTGATCGACCAGAAGATGCTCGACCTGGACGGTACGGCCGACAAGTCGGGTCTTGGCGCGAACGCCATCCTGGGCGTCTCGCTGGCCGTGGCCAAGGCCGCCGCCGGCAGCGCCGAGTTGAGCCTGTTCCGCTACCTCGGCGGCCCGAACGCCCACCTGCTGCCGGTGCCGATGATGAACATCCTCAACGGTGGCGCGCACGCCGACTCGAACGTCGACATCCAGGAGTTCATGATCGCGCCGATCGGCGCGCCGACCTTCCGCGAGGCGCTGCGCTCCGGCGTGGAGGTGTACCACGCGCTCAAGTCGGTGCTCAAGAAGCGTGGCCTGAGCACCGGTCTGGGCGACGAGGGCGGGTTCGCGCCCGACCTGCCGACCAACTCGGCGGCCCTCGACCTGATCGCCGAGGCGGTGGAGAAGGCCGGCTACCGGGTGGGCAGCGACATCGTCTTCGCGCTCGACGTGGCCGCCACCGAGTTCTTCGACAACGGGGTCTACACGTTCGAGGGCTCCGGCAAGTCCGCCGACGACATGGCGGCGTACTACCACAAGCTGCTCGACTCGTACCCGATCGTCTCGATCGAGGACCCGCTGGCGGAGGACGACTGGAGCGGCTGGACGTCCCTCACCGCCTCCGTGGGGGAGCGCATCCAGATCGTCGGGGACGACCTGTTCGTCACCAACCCGCAGCGGATCGCCCGCGGTATCGCCGAGAGCGCCGCCAACGCCGTACTGGTCAAGGTCAACCAGATCGGGTCGCTGACCGAGACGTTCGAGGCGGTGGACCTGGCGCACCGGGCCGGCTTCAAGACCATGATGAGCCACCGGTCCGGCGAGACCGAGGACACCACCATCGCCGACCTCGCCGTGGCGATGGGCTGCGGTCAGATCAAGACCGGCGCCCCGGCCCGGTCCGAGCGGGTGGCCAAGTTCAACCAGCTGCTGCGGATCGAGGAGGAACTGGCCGACGCCGCCCGGTACGCCGGTGCCGGCGCGTTCCCGCGCTACCGTTCCGCCTGATCCGCACGGGCCGTGACCGGGGCCGGCGGTCCCGGTCACGGGCGATGTGCGCCAGTCCGCAAGGGAAGGAGCCCTGTCGGCGATGAACCAGCGCCGTACCCCCAGCGGGCAGCGTCCCGCGCGCCGGCCGGGTCAACCGGCCCGGTCAGCGGCGCGCGGCACCGGCCGGACGGCCGGGGTGCCGGGCCGGGCCGGCTCGGGTCGCGGTGCCGCACCGGGTCGGGACGGCGGCCGGTCAGCCAGCCGGCCCGCGGCGGCCCGCCGGGCGGCGGCGGGCGGCGCCGCGGAGCGGACCAGCGCCCCGGAGCCGCGCCGGTTCACCGGGCGGGCCACGGTGCTGTTCGGGGTGCTGATCGCGCTGGCGCTGGCGTACACGTACCCGGTGCGGCTCTACCTCAGCCAGCAGTCCGAGATCGCCCGGGTCGAGGCCGCGCAGGACGCCCAGCGCAAGAAGATCGGCGAGCTGAGCGACCGGGCGGCCCTGTTGCAGGATCCGGAGTACATCAAGACCGAGGCCAGGAAGCGCTTCTACATGGTCGAGCCCGGCGAGACCCCGCTGATCCGGTTGGACGACCCGACCGGCGCGGCCCGGGACGCCGGCCGGGACCAGGGAGCCGCCAAGGCCGGCCCGGCGGCACCCTGGTCGGAGACCCTGTGGTCGAGCATCCGGGCCGCCAACGGGGACGAAGGCCAGCAGGACCAGTGAACGGACGGGATCGCAGTGAGTGCGAGGAGTGAGCCGGGTTCGCGAGCCCCGCAGCGCGAACGGATGGTGCCACAGTGAACTCCGTACCACCGCCGGAGCGCGCCGAAGCCACGGACCGGGACCTTGCGGTGGTGGCCGCGCAGCTCGGCCGCCCGCCGCGCGGCACCCGGGCGGTGGCCCACCGGTGCCCGTGCGGGCTGCCCGACGTCGTGGAGACCACCCCGCGGCTGGCCGACGGCACGCCGTTCCCGACGCTGTTCTACCTGACCTGCCCCCGGGCCACCGGCGCGTGCAGCCGGCTGGAGTCGGCCGGGCTGATGAAGGAGATGACCGAACGGTTGGCCGCCGATCCGGAGCTGGCGGACCGGTATCGCGCCGCGCACGAGGACTACCTGACCCGGCGCGAGGCGATCGGCCAGGTGCCGGAGATCGCCGGCGTCTCGGCCGGCGGCATGCCGGGCCGGGTGAAGTGCCTGCACGTACACCTCGGGCACGCGCTGGCGGTGGGTCCCGGGGTGAACCCGTTCGGGGACGAGACGCTGGCCGCGGTCGAGCCGTGGTGGACCGCCGGGCCGTGCGTGGCGGTCGAGCCGGATCCGGCCTGACCGTGAGCGAGCCAGACCTGGTGGTCCGGCGGGCCCGGACCGCCGACGTACGCGACATCCGCGAGCTGATCGACACCTACAGCCCGGAGCGGCGGCTGCTCAGCAAGGCCACCGTCACCCTCTACGAGGACGTGCAGGAGTTCTGGGTGGCGGTCCGGCCCGCCGACGGCCGGCTGCTCGGCTGCGGCGCGCTGCACGTGATGTGGGAGGACCTGGCCGAGATCCGGACCGTTGCCGTGCACCCGGACTGCCGGGGCCGGCGGATCGGGCACCGGATCGTCGACGAACTGTTGTCGGCGGCCCGGGAGCTGGGCGTGACGCGGGTGTTCTGCCTCACCTTCGAGACCCGCTTCTTCGGTTCGTTCGGGTTCGTCGAGATCGACGGGGCCCCCGTGCCGCCGGCGGTCTACGAACAGCTGCTGCGCTCGTACGACGAGGGCGTGGCGGAATTCCTGGACCTGGAGCGGGTCAAGCCGAACACCCTGGGCAACACCCGGATGCTGTTGCGGCTGGCCGACGGAACGGGGTCGACCGAGGCGGCGCGGCCGAATGAGGCGACGCGGTTGAGCGAGGGAACGGAGGCTCCGCGATGAGCCGGGTGGCGGCGATCGACTGCGGAACGAACTCCATCCGGCTGCTGGTCGCGGACCTGCCCGACCCGGCGGCCGGACCGGGAGCACCGCTGACCGACGTGCTGCGCCGGATGGAGATCGTCCGGCTCGGCCAGGACGTGGACCGGACCGGCCGGCTGGCGCCGGAGGCCATCGAACGGACCCGGGTGGCGCTGGCCGACTACGCAGCCGATATCGACAGATCCCGCGCCGACCGGGTACGCATGGTCGCCACCTCGGCGTCCCGGGACGCCAGCAACGCGGACGAGTTCCGGGCGATGGTGACCGACACCCTCGGGGTGGCGCCCGAGGTGGTGACGGGTGACGATGAGGCGCGGCTGTCGTTCACCGGCGCGGTGCGTGGGCTGCCCACCGACACCCGCCCACCCTTCCTGGTGGTCGACATCGGTGGCGGCTCGACGGAGTTCGTGGTGGGTGGCCGGTCCGTGGACGCCGCGATTTCGGTGGACATCGGCTGCGTCCGGATGACCGAACGACACCTGGCCGGCGATCCACCCACGGCCGCCGAGATCACCGCCGCGCGGGCCGACATCACCGCGACGGTGGACCGGGCCCTGACCGCCGTACCTGGACGGGATGCCGCCACCCTCGTCGGGCTGGCCGGATCGGTCACGACCGTCGCGGCGGTCGCGCTCGGCCTGCGCGAGTACGACCCGGACCGGATCCACCACGCCCGCATCGGGTACGACGAGGTCGCGAAGGTGACCACCGATCTGTTGGCGATGAGCGCGCAGCAGCGCCGGGCGATCCTGGTGATGCACCCCGGCCGGGCCGACGTGATCGGCGCGGGTGCCCTGGTCCTCCAGATAATCATGGAACGGGCCGGAATGGACGCCGTGGTGGTCAGCGAGCACGACATCCTCGACGGCATCGCCTGGAGCCTGCAGTAGCCGACCGTCAGATCTCCACCCGTTCCTCGCCCGCCCGCCCCTCGCTCGTCACGCCCGGCCGGCCGCCCGGCCGGACTGTGCTTGATCAACTCATTTTTGGCGAAACAGGGCTGTCCAAGTGACCCGGACCCCCCGAGTCCGCCGACCTTGTGTTGACCATGGCGTCTACCACATCCGGTGGGACGGTAGGCCGCTGTCCACAGGGTGCTCGTGGCTCCGCCCGGACCGTTTTCCACAGGGGTGTCGAGTCCGGGGCGAGGGCGGGGAGGCTGACCGGGTGCCTCCCGTACCCTCTCGTCCCTCCGTGCTCGCCTGGCAGGTGTTCCGTGGCTCCGACGCGCTGCGCCGAGGGCTGCTCACCGCCGACCAGCTACGCGGACGCGCGTGGATCCGACTGGGCTACGACGTGTACGCCGACTCCCGGCTGGACCGGGACCATTCGCTGGTCTGTCGGGCGGTCGCCCTGCGGCTGCCGCCCGCCGCTGTCATCGCGGGTCCGTCCGCCGCGTACCTCTACGGCGTTCACCATGCCGCGAGCTTCGACGACGACGTTCACGTGCTGCTGCCCAGACCGGGACGGCTCGAATCCCGGCGCGGGATGCGGGTGCATTCGACCGGGCCCGACACGACACCGACCACCACGGCCCAGGGGGCCCCGAACCCGGCCGACTCGGAGCTGGTCAAGCCGGGCCAGGATGTCGATGGGGCACCGAACCGGTCCAATGCGGCGTTCGGCGGCGCTTCCGGGCTGCCCCGCAGCAGTCCGGACCGGGCCGCCTGGGAGACGGCGGTGTGGCTGGACCCCGTTCGCGCCGTCGGCATCATCGACTCGTTGCTGCGACAGGGGGTGACCACCCGGATGGCGCTCCAGGAGCGGGCCGTCCGAGATGCCGACCGGCGGGGCGGGCTGCGGGCCCGGCGGGTGTTCGCGCTCACCGATCCGGGTGCCGAGTCGCCACCGGAGTCACAGCTGCGGGTCCGGTTGGTGCTGGCCGGGTTGCCTCGACCGGTCGCCCAGCATCCCGTGCGGCTTCCCGGCGGGCTTATCCTGCATCCCGACCTGGCCTGGCCGGAGTTCAGGGTGGCGGTCGAGTACGACGGACACTGGCACGCCGACCCCGACCAGCTGCACCGCGACCGTCGACGCCTGAACCAACTGGTCGGCGCGGGATGGCTCGTCCTGCACGTCACCAGCCAACGACTACGAAATGACTTTGGCCGGGTACAACGGGAGGTACGCGACGCCCTGATCTCCCGAGGCTGGCGCCCTTGATCGGTCCCGGTCTGGATGCTCACCTGACCCGAGCCGGCTTGATCAACTCAATATCGGCGAAACAGGGCTGTCCCGGTGACCCGGACCCCCCGAGTCCGCCGAACTTGTGGACCAACAGGAGTCAGGGCTTGCGGGCGACCGCGCCGTACACCGAGACCGCCGCGTCGACCGGGACCTCCCGGGCGGGACCCGGGTCCGGTCGCCAGTGCGGGACCACCTGTAGACCGGGCTCGACGAGTTCGAGGTCGGTGAAGAACCGTTCGATGTCGTCGCGGCTCCGGACCCGCATGGTGACGCCCTGCACGCGGTAGATCTCCGCGATCCGTTCCCAGGCTGCCGGCTCGAAGTCGCCGGTGAGATGTGACAGTGCCAGATAGCTGCCGGAGGGCAGGGCATCGAGCAGTCGGCGCACGATCTCGTACGGCTGGTCGTCGTCGCCGACGAAGTGCAGGACCGCGATGAGCATCAGCCCGACCGGCTGGTTCAGGTCGATCACCTGACGCAGTCGGGGGGAACTGAGGATCGCGTCCACCTCTCGCAGATCGGCGTCGAGGTATTCGGTCCGGCCCTCGCTGGCGCCGGTGAGCAGTGCGCGGGCCTGGGCGAGCACGATGGGATCGTTGTCGACGTACACCACCCGGGTCGCGGGATCGATCGCCTGGGCCACCTGATGGACATTCGGCGCGGTCGGGATGCCGGTGCCGATGTCGAGGAACTGCCGGATACCGGCCTCGGCGGCGAGATAGCGCACGGCTCGGGCCAGGAAGGCGCGGTTCTCCCTGGGCGGCACCCGGCTGTTGCCGTTGGCCCGCAGTCCCTGCTCGGCCGCGGCCCGGTCGGCGGCGAAGTTGTGCTGGCCGCCGAGGAGGTAGTCGTAGACCCGGGCCGGGTGCGGGTGGTCGGTGCGCAGGTCCACGGGTGGACGTGCGGCCTGGTCGGAGTCTGACCCGGGGAGAGCGTCCGTCATCCGCGTCCCCCCACGGGCTCGGTTCGATCGGCAGGACCGATCCTGCCGATCAGTTTAGGTGGATCGGATGCGTCGTGGTTGGTCACCTTGACGCTATCTCGCATTGCACAGTAGTGTGCCCGCCGTGGACACCTCGCAGTTGCTCAAGGGCGTTCTGGACCTCGCGGTCCTCGCCGTGCTCCGGGAGGAGGACGGCTACGGCTACGACATCATGCGCCGGTTGCGTGCGGCCGGCCTCGACGAGGTGGGCGACGCCTCGGTGTACGGCACACTGCGCCGGCTGTTCGTCGCGGGCCTGCTGACAACGTACGTCGTACCGAGCGAGTCGGGGCCGCACCGCAAGTACTACTCGCTCAACAAGGCGGGCCGGGATCAGCTCGCGAGGTCCGGCAAGATCTGGCGCTCTTTCGCGCACACAATGGACGGTCTGCTCGGCGATCGGGGGATTGCGGCGTGAGCGCGAGGAGTGAGCCGGGTCTGCGAGCCCCGCAGTCGCGAGCGGAAGAGAGTGCGGCGTGAGCGCGAGGAGTGAGCCGGGTCTGCGAGCCCCGCAGTCGCGAGCGGAAGAGAGTGCGGCATGACCGTCATGAGTGGGCAGGAGATCACCGAGTACGTCGCTCGGGTCCGGGCCGCGCTGGCGGACCTGCCGGCCGACGTACGGCGGGAGCTTCTGGAGGATCTGCCGGAGCACCTGGCCGAGGTGGGGCACGAGACCGGTGGTTCGCTGACGGACCGGTTGGGTCCGCCCGAGGCGTACGCGGCCGAGCTGCGGGCTGCGGCCGGCCTGCCGAGCCCGGTCACCAGGGTCACCCTGGACGATCGGGCGGCGTCCGCGGTGCGCGCGGTCCGCGACCGGCTCGGCGCCCTGGATGTGGCCACCGGTCCGTTGCTGGGGTACGCCCGCGGCAGCGAGTTCCTCCGGCTGCTGCAACCGGCCTGGTGGGTCCTGCGCGGTTATCTCGCGGTGCTCGCGCTGGCCATGGTCGGCGGCGGTCAACTCGGCGTGGTACCCCGGATCGGCGACAGTTCGCTGGCCGCGCTGCCGTTGCTGGCCCTCGCCGTGCTCGGGTCGATCTGGCTGGGCCGGCGGGCCGGCCGGCTGCCCCGGGTGCCGCGCCTGGTGGTGAACCTGGCCGGCGCGCTCATCGTGCTCATCGGGTTGGCCGGGGTACTGGGCATCGACGCACGGGCCCGCTCGGACGGCTATTACACGCCGTCCTACAACGACAACCCGTACAGCGATGTGCAGGACCTCTATGTCTACGACGGTGACGGGCGTCTGATGAACGGCGTCCGGGTCTTCGACCAGGACGGTCGGCCGGTCGAGTTGGGCAATCCGTACTGGTGCCCGGAGGCCGAGGGCCAACTGGGGCCGCACGGCGACCCGCTGCCCGACCGACCCCGGTACGTCTATCCGTTCTGCCCGCAGCAGGCACCGTTCCGTGGTCTCGGCGCCGCCCCGTCCGCGTCGGCCGACAACTCGGCCGAGGCCTCGCCGACGGCCACCGGTACCGGACCGGCGTCCACGGCCACCCCGCCGGGAGCGCCGGCCGCGCCGGGCGCACCGCCCGGACCGGGGTCGCCCGACGCGCCCGACGCCCCGAGGCCGACGGCCTCCTGAGCGACCTGCCGGTCGTGCGGTTCGCTGAACGGAAGGCTGCGGCCCGCGGAGCGGCCGGGCGCGCCGCAGCGAGGTAGGTCCGTCGAACGAATCGCCCCGGGCGGGCGGTACGGCCTCGTCAACCGGCATGGATCGGGGAAGGAGACCTCGGACGAACAGTGGATGACAGGGAGGGATACGCCACGTCCTCGGCGCCTTCCCCGGCGGCCCACGGCATGGCACGCTACCGGCACGTAGTAGTACGCCTCGGATGTCCGGCCGATGCACCCCTGGCCGGATGGACTGTGCGACCAGCCAACGATGACTGACCGACAGGAGGACGGGCCGATGGGTGAGATGGTTAGCTATCGCACCAACGGAGGGACCAGCGAGGGTTATCTCGCCGTACCCCCGGGTGGCGATGTCCGGCCCGCGGTGGTCGTCATCCAGGAATACTGGGGACTGGTCGGGCACATCAAGGCCGTCGCCGACCGGTTCGCCGAGGCCGGGTTCGTGGCGCTCGCTCCCGACCTCTACCACGGCGCCACCGCGAGCGAGCCCGACGAGGCGGTGAAGATGATCATGGGGTTGGCGATGGACCAGGCCGCCCGGGACATCGCCGGTGCGGCGGACTACCTGGCGGACCGGCCCGAGGCGACCGGCAAGGTCGGCGTGGTCGGCTTCTGCGCGGGTGGCAGCCTCGCACTGTGGTCCGCCACGCTGTCCGAACGCATCGTCGGTACGGTGGGCTTCTATCCGGTGCTGCCCTGGGCCCGGATGCGCCCCGACTGGTCGGACTACGCGGGCAAGAGCGCGCTGATCCACTGCTCGGAGGAGGACGGCACGTCGGCCGCCGAGGGCGTCCGGTCGGCCCGCCGGGCCATCGAGACCGCGGGTGGCGAGTGCGCCGTGTACGACTATCCGGGCACCGCCCACGCCTTCTTCAACGACGACCGGCCCGAGGTCTACGACCAGCCGGCCGCCGCCACCGCCTGGGCCCGCACCCTCGAATTCTTCCGCGCCAGACTCGGCTGAGCGAAACGGAGCCGGGGTGTGGCGGAGTTGAGCCCAGCCTCGGGGGGTCAGGCTGAGCGAAACGGAGCCGAAGTGTGGCGGAGTTGAGCACGGCCGACACCGGTCAGGCTGAGCGAAACGGAGCCGGGGCGTGACTCGTACCTCCGTCGAGGTCGTCGAGCGCGCAGGGCGGGCGGCCGACCTCACCGACCTGGACCGCGCGGTGTCGGACTGCTTCGCCTGCCCGCGCCTGGTGGACTGGCGTGAGGAGGTGGCCCGGGTACGCCGGGCCGCGTTCCGGGAGCAGCGTTACTGGGGCCGGCCGGTACCCGGGTTCGGGGTGCCGGACGCCCGGATCGGGATCCTCGGCCTGGCGCCGGCCGCGCACGGTGGCAACCGGACCGGGCGGGTGTTCACCGGGGACCGCTCCGGTGATGTGCTGTTCGCCGCGCTGCACCGGGCCGGGCTGGCCAACCAGCCGACCAGCGTGGCCGCCGACGACGGGCTGGAGTTGCGGCACACCCGGATCTTCGCCGCCGTCCGGTGCGCGCCGCCGGACAACAAGCCCACCCCGCAGGAGCGGGACACCTGCGCACCCTGGCTGCACCGCGAGGTGGCGCTGATCAGGCCAACCCTGCGGGTGGTGCTGGCGCTCGGCTCGTTCGCCTGGGCGGCGTGGTGGCCGGTGCTGCGTGCCGTCTACGGCATCCGCCCGCCCAGCCCGCGACCCAAATTCGGGCATGGGGCACACTGGTCCGGCGGGACCGGGCCGACGTTGGTGGGTTGCTACCACGTCAGCCAGCAGAACACCTTCACCGGCCGGCTCACCCCGGCCATGCTGGACGAGGTGCTCGGCGAGGTCAGACGGATGGCCGGAGTGGACTGACGCGGCGGAGGCGGTGCTGGTGCGCGAGCGGCGGGCCGGTCACCGACCGGGGGTCACCCCCGCTTCGCGTCGCGCGGCCGGCGTGGGAGGCGGACCCGGAGGGCGGCCGTAGGCATGGACCGCAACCCGCTGCGCCACTGGTGGCCGCTTGCCGCCGTGGCCGCGTTGCTCGCCCTCGCCGCCGTGGCGGCCGGACACTCGTCCCTCGGCATGCGCCGGATCCCGCCGCCCGACGAGGACGTGCCGTTCATCCCGGACTATCCGACGGGCGTACCCACCCCGTCGCCGCCCGCGCCGCTGCCGTCCGGTGCCGCGCAGGCCGAGCCGGTCCACCTGCACGGCTGGGTCGGCACGCTGCTCGCCGTGCTGGTCGGGCTCCTCGTCCTGGTGGTCGTCGGGGTGGTCCTGTGGGCGGTGCTCGGCAACGTGCTGCGCCGCGCCACCCGGACCCGGCCGGCGGAGCGGACCGCCCGCCCGACCGGCGACACCACCCGGGACGTGGTGGCCGCCGTCGACGCCGGCCTGGTCCAGTTGGACGACTCGGCCACCGACCCGCGTACCGCGGTGATCGCCTGCTGGGTGCGGCTGGAGGAGGCCGCCGGGGCCGCCGGTGTGCTGCGGCGGGTCGGTGACACCCCCACCGACCTGGTGGTGCGGCTGCTGCGCGGCGACCCGACCGCCGGCATTCCGGCGGTGGCCAGCGTCGATGTACTGGCCGAGTTCGCCGCCGTGTACCGCGAGGCCCGGTACGCCGCGCACGTGGTCGACGGGCGGATGCGGGACCAGGCGCGGGCGGCACTGGGCCGGCTGCGAGCCGAACTCGTCGCCACCCCGGTCGGTGGGCCGCGATGAGCACCGGCATCGAGGACCTGCTCGGTTACGAGGAGGAGCCACCCGCCGCCCGGCGCCGGCGTCCCGCCCTCCGGTGGGTGCGGACGGCGCTGACCGCCGGTGCCCTCGCCGCGGTGCTGCTCGCCGGGTTGCGCGTACTGGGCCTGACGATCTCGCCGTACGTGGCGGCTGGCGCCGCGCTCACGCTGCTGCTGGTCCGCCGGGTGGCGGCCGGGGCGGCCCCGCCGAAAGCGCCGCCGGCCGGATACCCGGGTCCGGGTGGCCCGGCCGGGTCGGACCGGCCGCTGGACGGGCTCGATCAGGCCGTCGGCCGGTGGGACCGCGCGCTGACTTGGGCCGACAGTGACCCGGAGCGGTACGAGGAGTTGATCCGGCCGAGGCTGCTGGGGCTCGCCGACGAGCGGCTGCGGCAGCGCCACGGCATCACCCGGGAGACCGACCCGGACCGGGCCCGGGAGCTGTTCGGCGAGGTCGCCTGGGCCGCCCTGACCGGCCCGGCCCGCCGTCCCCCTTCGCCGCGAAAGCTCGCGGCGATCGTCGCCGAACTGGAGAAGATATGAACGACCTGGACCGGGTGGGCGTCGCGGACGTGAGCCGGCTGGCCCGCGGGGTGCTCGACGCGGTCGGCTCGGTGGTGGTCGGCAAGCGGGACGCCCTGGAACTGGTGCTGGCCGGGATCCTGGCCGGCGGGCACGTGCTGCTGGAAGACCTGCCGGGGCTGGGCAAGACGCTCACCGCGCGATCGTTCGCCCAGGCGCTGGGGCTGGACTTCCGTCGCCTCCAGTTCACTCCCGACCTGCTGCCGGCGGACGTCACCGGATCATTCCTGTACGACCAGCGCAGCGGCGACTTCAGCTTCCGGGCGGGCCCGTTGTTCACGAACCTGCTGCTGGCGGACGAGATCAACCGGACGCCACCGAAGACCCAGGCCGCCCTGCTGGAGGCGATGCAGGAGAAGCAGGTTTCGGTGGAGGGCGTGACCTACCGGCTGGACCCGCCGTTCCACGTGCTGGCCACGGCCAACCCGATCGAGTACGAGGGCACCTATCCACTACCCGAGGCACAACTCGACCGGTTCCTGCTCCGGGTGTCGTTCGGCTACCCGCTGCCGGACGAGGAGTGGGAGGTACTGCGCCGTCGCATGTCGCGGCGGCAGGAGGAGGTCGAGCTGCCGGCCGTGGTGGACCCGGCCACGCTGCGGGCCATGCAGGCCGCCCTGGAGGACGTCGAGGTCGAGGATTCGGTGGGCCGGTACATGGTGGCGTTGACCGCCGCCACCCGGGAGCATCCGTCGGTGCTGGTGGGTGCCTCGCCGCGGGGGTCGCTGGCGCTGCTGTTGCTGTCCCGCGCCCGGGCCGCGCTGGCCGGTCGGGACTTCGTGGTGCCGGAGGACGTCAAGGAGGTCGCGGCTCCCGCGCTGGCGCACCGGATCACGTTGAGGCCGGAGATGTGGCTGCGCCGGGTGGACCCGGCCTTCGTGGTGGGCGAGGTGCTGGACGCCACGCCGGCGCCGGCCAGCGGCGCGCTGCCCAGCCACGCCGGCGGGTCCGCGCGTTGACCACGGCCACCGAGCCGGCCGTGGGGCCCGGGGCGGAGGTCGCCTGGTCGCCGACCCGGGCACTCGGCCGGGCCGTACTCGTCAGCGGGCTGCTGCTGCTCGGCGCCGTGCTGCTCGGCCGGATCGACCTGGTGGTCCTCGCCGTCCCGTTCGCGGTCGGCACCGCGTACGCGTTGGGCCGCCGGCCGGCGACGGCACCGCGGCTGTCGACCGCCGCGCCCGACGGTCACCTGGTCGAGGGCGGCCCGGTCACCGGCACGATCACGCTGTCCGCCCCGGACCCGGTGGGTTACGACGTCGCGGTGGTACGCACCCGGGTGTCGCCGTGGCTGCGCATCGAGCGGATCGGATTCGCCGTGGCCGGGGCGGAACCGCCGACCGGCCCGGACGACCGGCCCTTCGTGACGACCGTGCCGGCGGGCAGCGCCGTGGACCTGGAGTTGGTCGGCCGGACCCGCCGCTGGGGCCGGCACCTGATCGGCCCGGCCGGCGCCCGCGCCGCCGCCTGCGACGGGCTGCTGGTGAGCCGTCCCGTGTTCGTGACCGGGGGGAAGGTCCGGGTGTACCCGGCCACGGATCCGTTCGAGGCGGTCGAGGCGATGCCACGGGCGGCGGGACTGGTCGGCGGCCACCGGTCCCGACGGCCCGGTGAGGGCGGCGAACTGGCCGGGGTGCGGGTCTTCGCGCCGGGTGACCGGCTGCGCCGGGTGGACTGGCGGGTGTCGCTGCGGGCCCGGCAACTGCACGTCGCGGCGACCCTGTCCGACCGGGACGCCGAGGTCGTGCTGCTGCTCGATGTGCTCGCCGAGGCCGGCAGGTCCGGCGGGGTCGGCGGCTCGGCCTCGGTGCTGGACACCACCGTCCGGGCCGCCGCCGCCATCGCCGAGCACTACCTGCACCGGGGCGACCGGGTTTCGCTGCTGGAGTACGGCCCCAACGGTCGTCGGCTGCGGCCCGCGAGCGGCCGACGGCAGTACCTCACGGTGCTGGAGTGGCTGCTCGACGTCGAACCCGACGAGTACGAGGGCGAACCGTTCGATCAGGTCTTCGGGCCGCACCTGCTCTCCGCCGACGCGCTCGTCGTGGTGCTCACCCCGCTGTTGAAGGACCGGTCGGCCGAGATGCTCGCCCGGCTCGTCCGAGCCGGCCGGTTCGTGGTGGCCGTCGACACGCTGCCCGCCGTGGCCATCCCGCGCCGGGCCGCCGCCGCCGGAGTGCCCCACCGGCTGTGGCGGCTGGAGCGGGAGAACACCCTCGGGCAGTTGCGGGAGCACGGCGTACCGGTGGTGAGCTGGGCCGGGTCGGGCAGCCTCGATCTGGTGCTCCGGGACGTCGCCCGGCTAGCCGTCGCGCCCCGGGTGGCCCGGTGATCGGCGCTGTCGTGGACTGGCTGCGGTCGGTCCAGCGGGCCGCCGGGCGGGTCACCGGTACCCCGTTGCTGGTCCGGGCCGGCGTCTTCCTCAGCATGCTGGTGGCGCTCGTGCTGGCCGTACCGGCCGGGTACGTTGTCGGCCGGCCGCTCGGCCCGCTCGTGGCCATCGCCCTGCTGCCGGCGCTCGGACCGGGGCGGTTCTGGACCACGGCGGGCGTGCTGGTCGCGGTGGGCGCCTGGCTGACGACCACGACGGCGTACGACCGGCCGATCGAACTGTGGCGACTGCTCGGCCTGGCCGGGGCGCTCTATCTGGCGCACAGCCTGGCCACGCTCGCGGTGCTGTTGCCGTACGACGCGGTGGTCGACCCGGCCGTGGTCGCCCGCTGGCTCGGCCGGGCGGCGGTGGTGCTGCTCGGTTCGGCCGTGCTGGGGGTGGGGCTGCTGGTCGTGGCCGGCCGGAGCGGCACGGGTACCGGCCTGGCCGTGACCCTGGCCGGCATGGCGGTCACCGTCGCGCTGGCCGGACTACTGGGCTGGCTGGTCCGCCGCCGCTAGATCCGCCACCGACGGTCCGGCACCGCCAGGTCCGGCACCGCCAGGTCCGGCACCGCCAGGTCCGGCACCGCCAGGTCCGGCATCGCCAGGTCCGGCACCGCCAGGTCCGGCACCGACGGGCCGACGGTCCGCCGGTGGCTGGTCCGCCACCGGCCGGTCAGCGGACCTTCCAGACCCAGACGTCGAGGTCCCGGGTGCCCGGGCCGTACAGGGCCTCCATCGTGGTACGCAGTGGCAACGGATTTGGCGCGTCGTCGGCCAGCACCATGCAGGAGGCGTTCCAGAAGTCCACGTCCCGCCGGGCCTGATCGCGCTGTTCCGGACCGATCGGCGGGACGCCGCCGGTCTTGGCCACCTCGGCGAGCAGCGCCGAGGTGGGCTGCTTGTAGGTGCCCATCGAGGCGCCGTGCTGGTCACCGTACGGGCCGATGAAGAAGCCTTCCGGCACGGCGAAGCCGGCGTTCTGCGAGGCCGCCCAGCGCATCACCCAGGGCTCACTCGGGGTGGGCAGCGGCACCGGTACCAGCACACCGGTCGGCTTGACACAGTCGCGCCAGTGGCCGGCCGAGAAGAACTGGGGCACCGGCGGCCGGTCGGTCGCCGGCAGCGGCCTGGGCAGCATCGGGATCAGCGCGGAGGCCACCGCCGCGGGCACCATGACCTGCACCCACTCCCACCGGTGTTCCTGGGCCCGGTCGACCGCCACGACCAGAATGGTGGCGATCAGCGGTACGAGGGCGAGGGCGAACCGCATGGGTAGCGCCCCGTCCACCAGCGGCATCTCCAGCAGCAGCGTGAACGGCCCCTGGGTGCTGGTGCGTTGTCCGTTGATCACCACGTCGGGACCGAGGGACAACGCCGCCATCACCAGCGCGGAGGTGGCACAGGCCAGCACAATGGGACGGCGGATCAGCCAGAGGGCGGCCAGCGCCCCGCACACCAGCAGCGGCCAGCCGAGGAAGGTGTTGTACTCGGAGGCTCCGGTGCTCAACCGGGCGGTGTGCTCGTTGCCGGCCAGCGACAGCGGCGAGAAAGCGGGGAAACTGGCCAGGTCGGCCGAGAAGTAGTGCGGACTGAATATCCCGTTGTGGATGCCCTGCGGCCCCTTGAACTGGAACCACAGCGGATACGCCAGCGCGATGGCGGCCAGGGCGGCGGCCAGGACCAGCCCGACAACGCAGCCCGGCAGGGCCCGCCAGGCCAGCCGGGGCGAAGCGAGCGCGTACCCGAGGGTCACCAGGGTCAGCGTGACCGCCGTGAGGAACAGCACCTCCTCGCCGATGAACGCCTGTACGGTCACCGCGGCCGCGAGCCCCACCGCCGAGGTGACGATGCGCCGCCGGTCCCGACCCGGCGTGTCAGGCCGGCCCGCCGGGTCGGCGGCCCGGACCATCCGCACCACCAACCACACCATCACCGGGACCAGCCACTGGGCGGTCATGTGCAGGTGGCTGTTGCTCTGCGACACCAGGCCCGGGCCGAAGCCGCAGAGGGTCGCCCCGAGCGCGGCGGCCAGCCGGCTCGCCCCGAGGACGCGGGAGAACAACAGGTACCAGGCGATGGCGGTGACCGCGAGGTTGCCGGCGGCGATCAGCGCGAACGTGGTGGCCGCGCCGAGCAGCAGGGTGACCGGGGCGAACAACGCACCCAGCGCGATGACCGTGGTGTTGGCCATCAGGTTGACCCCGTCCGGCACGTTCAGCTTGTCGCTGAGCAGGCTGAAGTCGCCGAGCAACAGGCGTGCGTCGCTGGCCAGGAACCATTCGTAGAGGGTCTGGTCGGCCGGGTTCAGCGCCAGGACGTGCCCGTCCGGATCCGGCCACAGGCCGTGCGTCACCCAGCCGGCCGCCAGCAGGAAGAACAGTCCGATCACGAGGTCGGAGCGGTGCTTACGAATCATCACGATCCATTGCGTACGGTGTCGAGCGGTGGGGGCGGGTGTGCCCGGTGGGGCCGTACCGGAGCCGACGTTGTGCGCCGCGCGGGCTCTGCTGGTCACGGCCTCGACCCTAGTGCCGAAGGGCTGGCGGGGTGAGCCGGGTGGGTCCCGACCCGCTACGGTGACAGGACCGGACCCGTGCGGTCCGGGCACCGGCCCGGGTGGTGGAATGGCAGACACGGCCGCCTTAAAAGCGGCTGCCGCGAGGCGTGCGGGTTCGATCCCCGCCCCGGGCACCCCACCTCACGGCACCCCCCACCTCGGCGGAACTGCTGTTCTCGCCGGTGGTGGCATCTGCCCACTACCCTTGAGGGGCACGTCGTCGTGCATCGACCCCCCGAGGGAGGCCTTGAAGTGAAGACCACCAACCCGGTCCTCGCCCGGCTCGGTCAGGCGGCCGTCCGGGAGCGAGGCACCGGGTACGCCCCGGGCCCCGGCTACCAGCAGCCTGGATACGGGCCGGCCTATCCGCCGCCCGGCGGTCCGTCGGCCGGCTACCCGTCGGGCGGTTACCCCGGCGGCCCGACGTATCCGGGTCCGGCCGCCTTCCAGCCGTCGCCCGTCGCCACCCGGGCGATGTCGATCGACGACGTCGTGGTCAAGACCGTCATCCTGCTCGGCGTGCTTGCCGCGTCCGCCGCGGCAGCCTGGATGGTCATTCCCGATGCCCTGCTCGGGGCCGCCTGGATCGGGGCGGCGGTGGTCGGGCTGGTGCTCGGCCTGATCATCTCGTTCTCCCGGGTGGCCAACCCGGCGCTGGTCGTCGCGTACGCGGTGGTCGAGGGCGTCTTCGTCGGCATGGTGAGCAAGTTCTTCACCTCGATCGCCGGTTACGACGGCATCGTGCTCCAGGCGGTGGTGGCGACCTTCGCCGTCTTCTTCACCATGGCGATCCTCTACAAGACCCGGGTCATCCGGGCCACCCCCCGTTTCACCCGCACCCTGATCGCGGTGATGGCCGGGCTGTTCGCGGCGATGCTGATCAACTTCGTGCTGGCCCTGTTCGGCGTGGACACCGGCCTGCGCAGCGGCGGACCGGTGGCGATCGGGTTCAGCCTGGTCTGCATCGTGGTCGCCGCGCTGAGCTTCGTGCTCAACTTCGCGGAGATCGAGGAGGGCGTCCGGATGGGGCTGCCCGAGCGGTACTCGTGGACCGCCGCCTTCGGCATCCTCGTCGGGCTGGTCTGGCTCTACCTTGAGGTGCTGCGGCTGCTCAGCTACTTCCAGGGCGACGACTGACCCGCACGAAGACCGTCCCAAGCCTCGCGCCGGCGCCCGTTCCCGAGCCGGTTGGCCCGGTCGGTCTGCTCGCGCGTGGTGCCCGGCCCGGTTGGCCCGGTCGGTCTGCCGGCGGGGGCGTGCGGCTCGACTAAGCTGCCGCGAATGAGGGCAGCGCAGCCGGACCGGGAAGCCGAACCGCCCACCGGCCCGGGGATCGGGGCAGGGAACGAGGCGGCGAACGGGACCGCCGGGCTGGGAGTCGGGGCGGCGAGTGGGATCGCCGGGCCGCTGGCCGAGGTGGTCGAGGCGGCCGAGGTACTGCACCGGGCGGTGGGTCTGCTGGTCCGCCAGGTCGGTCACTGGGAGGCCCGCCGCTGGGCCGCCACCACCGATCGGGGCAACGTGGCCCGGTCCGACCTCGTACACCGGCTTGTGCAGCGGGTCGCGAACCTGGCGGCAGACGCGGCCGGCGAGCCCCGCCGGAGCGTGCCCCGGTTGGACAACGACCTGGCGCTGCCCGATCAGCTCCGGGTGGTCGCGGCCGACCTGGTCGCCGCCGGGCCCTCGGCGGCGGTCCTCACCGAGGCCGCCGCCGAGGTACAGGCCACCCGCGCCGCGCTCTGAACCCGGCCACCGAGGGTTCCAGCCGGCTGCCGGGTCAGCTCAACCGCTCCAGCACCATCGCCATGCCCTGACCGCCGCCCACGCACATGGTCTCCAGGCCGATGGTCCGATCGTGCCAGTCCAGGGCGTTGAGCAGGGTGCCGGTGATCCGGGCGCCGGTCATCCCGAACGGGTGGCCGACGGCGATCGCGCCGCCCATCACGTTCAGCTTCTCCAGCGGGACACCGAGTTGCCGGTACGACGGGATGACCTGCGCGGCGAACGCCTCGTTGATCTCGACCAGGTCCACGTCGTCGATGGTCATGCCGGCTCGGGCGAGGGCCTGCCGGGACGCCTCGACCGGGCCCAGTCCCATGATCTCGGGTGACAGCGCGGTGACCCCGGTGGAGACGATCCGGGCCAGCGGGGTGATGCCCAGGTCACGGGCCCGCTGCTCGCTCATCACGATCACGGCCGCGGCACCGTCGTTCAGCGGGCAGCAGTTGCCGGCGGTGACCCGGCCGTCGGGCCGGAACACCGGCTTCAGCCCGGCCACCCCCTCCAGGGTGACGCCGGGACGGGGGCCGTCGTCGGCGCTCACCACCTCGCCCGACGGGGTGCTGACCGGGGTGATCTCCCGGGCCCAGAAGCCGTCGACGATGGCCTTCTCGGCGAGGTTCTGGCTGCGTACGCCGAACTCGTCCATCTCGGCCCGGCTGACGTCGCAGACCTGGGCCAGGTTCTCGGCGGTCTGTCCCATCGCGAGATAGATGTCCGGCAGGTTCCCTCCGGCGCGCGGGTCCGTCCAGGTCCGCGCGCCTCCGGCGGCCCGGCTGGCCGACCGTTCGCGGGCCTCGGCGAACCTCGGGTTCTCCCACCCGCCGCCGACCAGTTCCTGAGCCTCCGCGGGCAGACCGTCGGAGCTGCCGCGCGCGTACCGGGAAACCATCTCGACCCCGGCCGAGACGAAGACGTCACCCTCACCGGCGGCGATGGCGTGGAACGCCATCCGGGTGGTCTGCAACGAGGAGGCGCAGTAGCGGGTCAGCGTCGCGCCCGGCACCCCGTCCAGCCCGAGCAGCGTGGCGACGACGCGGGCCTGGTTGAAGCCCTGCTCGCCGCCGGGCAGCCCGCAACCCAGGTAGAGATCGTCGATCGTGGTCGGGTCCAGCTGCGGCACCTTGTCGAGCGCGGCGCGCACGATGGTGGCGGCGAGATCATCCGGCCGCAGTTCGCGCAGCGAGCCCTTGTGGGCCCGGCCGATGGGCGAGCGGGCGGTGGCGACGATGACGGCGGTCCGGGACGGGTCGGTCGGCATGAACCAACGTTAACCCGTGAGTAACTTGACCCGGTAGCCAGGCGACCCGGGAGGTGCTCAGTTCCGGTTGGCCACCGAGGCGGCCTCGGCCACCGCCGGCAGCAGGGCGTGCGCCCAGACCCGGTAGCCGTCGGCGGACGGGTGGTAGCCGTCATGGCACAGGGTGCCGGCGTCGGCCCGGAAGACCGGCCCGGTCTCGGCGGCCAGGTCGACCACGGTACCGCCGGCGGCGGACACCACCTCCGCCTGAGCGGCCGCGGTGCGCCGGCCGACCCATCCGGCGATCTGGCGCAGCGGCTGGGCGATGGCCCGTACGGCGCCCAGGTCCGGGCAGGTCCCGACGACCACCTCGACCCGGGCGCCCCGGAGCCGGCGTACCGCGTCGCCCAGGTAGGCGGCGGACTCGGCCGGCCGGCGCAGCCCGGCGGCGTCGGCGGCGCCGATGAGGATCAGGGCCACGTCCGGATGCTCGCCCAGCAGCGCCCGAGCGACCTGGGTGGCCAGATCGGTGCAGCGGGATCCCACCACGCCGACGCTGGACAGGTGGACCTGGCGCCGGGGGCCGCCGGGCCGGCCCGAGCCCTCGGCGAGCAGGCGGGCGAGTTGCCCGCCCACCGTGTCGTCCACCCGGTCGACGCCCACGCCCAGCGCCGCCGAGTCACCGAGCAGCACCAGCCGCAGCGGCGGGGCGCCAGCCGGCCCGACGACGCTGCGCACGGCGAGGCCCGGCTCGGGGTAGGCATACCGCCGGGTGCTGGCCAGCACGGCTTCCCCGGCGAGCAACGCGGCCCCGCTGAGGGTGCCGGCGAGCAACGTCACGGCGGCCGTCCGGCCGATCCGGGCGGCAATGGCCCCCGGCGTGGGCTCGGTCATGTCGCACCCTCCTCCACTGACGACGTGGCGGCGCCCCGGGCATGGCCGAACCAGGGCCGGCGCCGGCGCAACCGCGCCCAGCGACCGGCGGGTCCACGCTCGCGACCACCCAGCCGGGCGGCGCTCACCTCCGTGCCGGCGTGCCGGGCGGCGACCTGAGCCGCCGCAGGAAGCGACCGTACGCCAACCAGCTCGACCGTTCCAGCCGAGCGATCGGCCGGGCCGGCCAGCGCCGACAGCGCCGTCGGCAGCAGGGCGGCGGCGGCGATTGCGTACCCCTCCGCCGAGGGGTGGAACCGGTCCCAGGCGAACATCCGGCCGGGTTCGGCGGCGAACCGGGGCCCCAGCAGGTCCCCGAGGGAAACCGTCCAGCCACCGGCCTCGACCACGGCCACCGTCTGCGCGGCGGCCAGCTGCCGACTCCACCGGCGGGCCAGCCAGCGCAGCGGCGGCTTGATCGGCTGGATCGCACCGAGGTCGGGGCAGGTGCCCACCACCACCTCGGCGCCGGCGGCGCGCAGCCGGCGTACCGCGTCGACCAGATAGCGGACCGCGACCTGCGGGGGCGTCCGGTTCGTGACGTCGTTGCCGCCGATCAGGATCACCGCGAGGTCGGGCCGGCGCTCCAGCGCGGCCTCGACCTGCGGCGCCAGGCCCGCCGACCGCGAACCGACCACGGCGAGCCGGTGGAGCCGGACGGGACGGCGCAACCGACGCGAGATGCCGGTCGCCAGCAGGGCCCCCGGGGTCTCCCGGGGTCGGTGTACGCCGTAGCCGGCCGCCGACGAGTCGCCGAGCACCACCAGGGTGATCGGCGGACCGGGGAACCGGGCGCCGTAGACGCCGTCACCGCGCGGCGGCGGCGCCTCGGCCAGCGGGATCACCCGCCGGGCCTGTCGGGCCTGGCCGATCAGCACGCCGGACGCGGTCAGCACGGTGATCGCGGTCGCCCCGACGCCGACGGCGGTCAGCTTGACCACCCGCCGGACGAGCCGCCACGGTGTGACCGCCGCGGCTGCGGTTGCCGCCTGACCCATCGAGCGCCCCCCGCCCTACGCGATCCGCCCCCTGACATTCGAGGCTATCGCGGACAGGTGACACCCGGCTGTCAGTGATCCGCCGTTCCGGCCCCGGAACGCTCATCGGCGGTGTCGGATGCCGCCCGCTCGCGTCGCGCTCGACTGGCGGTGTCGCACCGGGAGCGCATCATGGGGGGAACGAGAAGGGTGCTGACATGGCCAAGAATCTCAAGCGCACGGCCGCCTTCACGGCGCTGGCCCGGGCGCTGACCGCCGGTGCCCGTGGCGGTCCGTCCCTGGGCACCCGGTTGGCGGCGCTGCCGCGCATGATCAGGGCGACCAGCCGGGGTGAGTACGACGGGGGCATGCGGCTGGCGATGATGGCCGCCGCGACGGTGTACGTGGTGTCGCCGATCGATGTGGTTCCCGAGGCGCTCCTGCTGGTCTTCGGCCTGGTCGACGATGCCCTGATGGTCACCTGGCTGGCTGGCAGCGTGCTGTCCGAGACCGAGCGCTTCCTGGAGTGGGAGGCTCGTCGGGCAGCCGTGGTCCCAGGTCACGTCGTGCGCTGACGGCACGTACGCTGGTCGGGTAGTCATGAGCAGGCCCGGCCGCCTGCCGGTGCCTCCTCGCCGGCGTCGATGCCTCCGTGCGGCCGACCCGACCCAGAGAGGCACCCAGTGCGCTACTACGACAACGTCGTCGACATGATCGGCAACACCCCGCTGGTCCGGCTGCGCAACGTGACCGCCGGGATCCAGGCGACGGTTCTCGCCAAGGTGGAGTACATGAACCCCGGCGGGTCCGTGAAGGACCGGATCGCGCTGCGGATGGTGGAGGACGCCGAGCAGGCCGGCATCCTGCGTCCCGGTGGCACCATCGTCGAGCCGACCAGCGGCAACACCGGGGTGGGGCTGGCCCTGGTGGCCCAGCTCAAGGGGTACCGGTGCGTGTTCGTCTGCCCGGACAAGGTCAGCCAGGACAAGCGGGACGTGCTCAAGGCGTACGGCGCCGAGGTCGTGGTCTGCCCGACGGCGGTGGCACCGGAGGATCCGCGTTCGTACTACAACGTGTCGGACCGGCTCGCCCGGGAGATCCCCGGCGCCTGGAAGCCGAACCAGTACGCGAACCCGGCCAACCCGCGCTCGCACTACGAGACCACCGGCCCGGAGGTGTGGGAGCAGACCGACGGCCGGATCACCCACTTCGTGGCGGGCGTCGGCACCGGCGGCACCATCTCGGGCATCGGCCGATACCTCAAGGAGGTGTCGGACGGGGCGGTCCGGGTGGTCGGCGCGGACCCGGAGGGCTCGGTCTACTCGGGCGGCACCGGTCGGCCGTACCTGGTGGAGGGGGTCGGCGAGGACTTCTGGCCGGAGACGTACGACCGGACGATCTGTGACGAGATCGTCGAGGTCTCCGACAAGGACTCCTTCGAGATGACCCGGCGGCTGGCCCGCGAGGAGGGTCTGCTGGTGGGCGGCTCCTGCGGGATGGCGGTGGTGGGCGCGCTGGAGGTGGCCCGCAGGGCCGGTCCGGACGACGTGGTCGTGGTGCTGCTGCCGGACAGCGGCAAGGGCTACCTGTCCAAGATCTTCAACGACGAGTGGATGGCCCGGTACGGCTTCCTGGCCACCGGCGGCAGCGAGGCCACCGTGGCCGAGGCGTTGGGCAAGAAGCCGGGTGGCCTGCCCGAACTGGTCCACGTGCATCCGACCGAGACGGTCCGGGACGCCATCGACTACATGCGTGAGTACGGCGTCTCGCAGCTGCCGGTACTCAAGGCCGAGCCGCCGGTGGTGACCGGTGAGGTGGCCGGGTCGATCGCCGAGCGCGACCTGCTGGACGCGCTGTTCACCGGGCAGGCCCACCTGCACGACACCATCGAACGGCACATGGCCGCGCCGCTGCCGATGATCGGCGGCGGGCAGCCGGTCAGCGAGGCCGTGGGCCTGCTGGAGAAGTCCGACGCGGCGCTGGTGCTGGTGGACGGCAAGCCCAAGGGCGTGCTCACCCGCCAGGACCTCCTAGCCCACCTCGGCGCCCACTGACCCCCCACCCCACCCGCCCCGCCCCGCCCCGCCCCACCCGCCCCTCCCTCCCCCTGCCCTGCCCGGGTTGATCATGAGGTTAGCGGGGCCGAAGGCGCACAATTCACCCCGTCAACTTCATGATCAACGGGGGAGAGCGAGGGAGGTGCGGGGGAGGCGCGGAGAGACCGAGGGAGGGCGGGGGAGGCGGGGGTCAGGGGAGGGGGCGGGAGTAGCGCACCTGGGGGGTTTCGACCGTGCCGATGAGGTCGGTGCGTTCCACCTCGTCGCAGGTCCAGCCGCCCCGTTCGTAGAACCGACGGGCCGGGGCGTTCTCGGTGAGCACCCACAGCGTGGCCCGGCGGTAACCCTCGGCGTACATCGTGGCCAGCGCATCGATCATGAGTTGCCGGCCGACGCCCCGACCCTGCCAGCGTGGATCCAGGTGGATGGCGTGCAGCACTCCGCGGTCCGGGCCGGCCTCGGGCTCGTCCGGCCCGACGTAGGTGAACCCGATGATCCTGCCAGCGTGCTCGGCGACCGTGAGCCGGTGCTCGCCACGCTCGTAGCTCCACCGTTCGGCCCAGTATCTGCCCATGGCTGGCGCTGTCGGCCGGGCGAGCGCCTCGGCCGGCAGGATCCGGGCGTACGCGGCCCGGCGTGAGCGTTGGTGCAGGGCGCCCACGATCGGTAGGTCAGCCTTTCGGGCGGGACGGAGCGTGATGATCACCCGCCCGAGGGTACCCGCCGAGGCGGAACCGGCAACCGGCCGAGGTCCTCGGCCACCACGAGCTCACCCGAGAACTCCGCCCGGGCCTCGTCGAGGAACCGGCGCGGGTCGGGGTAGCGCTGCGAGAAGTGCGTGAGTACGAGCTGACGTACCCCCGACTCGGCCGCCACCCGCGCGGCCTGCGCGGCCGTGAGGTGGCCGTACGCCTCGGCCAGCCCGGTGTCCTGACTCAGGAAGGTCGACTCGATGACCAGCGTGTCGGCCCGCTCGGCCAGGGCGTAGACGTTGTCACACAGCGCGGTGTCCATGACGAACGCGAACCGCTGCCCGGGGCGTGGGACGCTGACGTCGGCGAGGGACACCCGGCGCCCGTCGCGGTCCAGGTGGCCGATGGCCTTCAGCTCGCCGACCGCCGGCCCCGAGATGCCGTACGCGGCCAGCCTGTTCGGCAGGAGCCGCCGGCCGTCCGGTTCGACGAGCCGATAGCCGTACGCCTCGACCGGATGCCGCAGCCGGCGTGCCTCCAACCGACCCACCGGGGTTTCGATCACCTGGCTGTCGCCGGCGACCGGCTCGGGGCACAGCTGCGCGGTCTCGTGGAAGGAACTGGCGTGCCGCAGCGCCGCGAAGAACTCGGCGCCGGACGCTGGGAAGTGGGCGGTCACCGGATGAGCCACCCGGTCCAGCGAGAGCCGCTGGATGATCCCCGGCAGGCCGAGGCAGTGATCACCGTGGAAGTGGGTCACGCAGATCCGGGTCACGTCGGTGGCCGACACCCCGGCCCGGAGCATCTGCCGCTGGGTGCCCTCGCCCGGGTCGAACAGGAAACCCTCGCCGTCCCAACGCAGCAGGTAACCGTTGTGGTTGCGCGTTCGGGTCGGCACCTGGCTCGCCGTGCCGAGCACCACCAACTCGCGGGACACGTTGACCCCTCGGAGGCTGACCCTGGATATCGCGGTGGGGCCGGGCGCCACGGCGTTCGCCGTGACCCTGGAGATAAAGCGACCCCCGGGGCTTCCGCTCCGCAGAGCGGGCCGGCTGGACTGGGCCGGCACCCCGGGGGTCGGGTGGCTGACTTGGATTCGCCGCACCGCTGCCACACGGTCTCGACGATCGGACGAGGCCCCACCCCGACGGTACGCGCCGGCAGGGACCCGACTGTCAAGGACAGCGGCTAGCGGACAGCCACCTCACGAGTCCGATAACTACACAAAGTCTGGACCACCTCCTCTCCCGTGTACCGCCAAACTTATCCAGCGTTCGCCCGAGCGGCAACAGGTTTAGATCACTGGCCGGAACGTCATTCGGCGCGGTAGTGCGGTGAGCCGGCGAACGTCTCGCGCTGACCCGCCACGTGGCATCCTGCTTGTAGCTGGTTGCCACGTGCGGATCTGCACGTGCTGTGGGTGAACCGGGAGGTGAGCGAGTTGAGCGTGGCGGTCCTTGAACACGTGGGTCCGTGGGCCGAGGCTGACTATCTCGCCCTCGGCGAGACCACGGACCGGATCGAGTTGTTGGACGGGAGCCTGCTGGTGAGCCCGGCACCGAGCAAGCGGCACCAGCACCTCTCCCGGCGGCTGGCGAACGCCCTCGACCCCCCGGCCACCGACGCCGGCCTGCTGGTCTTCGAGGCTGTCAACGTACGCCTGCGCACCGACCGCATCGTGATTCCGGACCTGGTGGTGGCAGACACCGACGACGAGGGCTCAGTGATCGAGGCCGCCGAGGTCCGGCTGGTCGGTGAGATCGTGTCGCCGGGCAATGCCGCGGCGGACCGATTGATCAAGATGCAGCTCTACGCGGCGGCTCGGATCGACCGGTACCTGCTGGTGGAGCCGGAATCCCAGAACGATCCTGTCCTCCGGCTGCATCGCCTCGACGGCGCACACTACGTGGAGGAGGCGGTGGTCCGGGGCGGGGAGCGCCTGGAACTGACCGAACCACTCCGGCTCAGCCTGGATCCCCGGTCACTCCTGAGCCGCTGACATGCCCCGGCCCACGCGCCCGGCCCGGCTCTGGACTCCGGCGAACGGTGTGCCACTGGCCGCCTGGTCCGGCGATCGCTGGAGGAGCTGTCGGGACGACTCGAAGCCCAGCCGTTCGTACACCGGCACTGCCTTGCGACCAGATTGAACCGTCACGCGGAGGGATCCGAGGCGTGTCGCATGCTCTGAGGCAGCCGCCACGAGCGCCGAGCCGATCCCTCGGCCTCGCTGATTCGGCATGACGAAGACGCTCTGGATGTCGGCGGACAGCCGACTCGTCGCTCCGGGCCGCGGGACGCGAGGGACGAGCGCGACCCAGGCCATGCCGACGATCTCCGGTCGGCGGAGTCGAGCGACGAACGCCAGATGCGAGTCCTGGTGAGCGGCCCACCACTGGGCAAGCTCCGCTGTGAAAGCGTCCACGGACAGCTGTGCTGGCTCCTCATGAAGCGTGTCGAGCCACAACAGCCAGGCCAACTCTGCGACATCGTCCGCACTCGCCTGGCTGATCCTCACGAGGTGAGTTTGTCACGGCTGTGGAGAGCGGCCGGTCCGCCAGGTCAGCGCTGGCGCGGATCCGGGGACCCGCGCCAGCGCTGTGCCTGGGTCAGACCGTACGGGCCACGCCAATCGGGCAGGACATCCCGTTCGGGCCGTGGTTGCAGTAGCCGTTCGGGTTCTTCGACGGCGCCAGGTACTGCTGGTGGTAGTCCTCGGCGTAGTAGTACTCGCCAAGCGGCAAGATCTCGGTGGTGATCTCACCGTGCCCGGCCGCGGCGACCACCGGGGCGAACGCCTCCCAGGACTCCTGGGCCAGCGCCAGCTGCTCGTCATCGGTCACGTAGATCGCCGAACGGTACTGGGTGCCCACGTCGTTGCCCTGGCGCATGCCCTGGGTCGGGTCGTGGTTCTCCCAGAACACCTTGAGCAGGTCCTGGTAGTTGATCAGGGCCGGGTCGTACACCACCTGGACGACCTCGGCGTGCCCGGTGTAACCCGAGCAGACCTCCTCGTACGTCGGATTCGGGGTCTGGCCGCCGGCGTAACCCACCGAGGTGGAGAGCACACCCGGCAACGACCAGAACAGCCGCTCGGCCCCCCAGAAGCAGCCCATGCCGAAGACGGCGATCCGGGCGCCCTCGGGCCAGGGACCCTGCAGCGGGCCGCCGAGCACGGCGTGTCGGTTCGTCACCGGCATCGCCGTCTGCCGGCCCGGGAGGATCTGGTCCGGAGAGGGCATCTTGGGCGTCATGTGCCGTAGAAACACGTCTGACTCCTTTCGGGGCCCGCCCGACTCGGGCATGGCCTCTGCCGGATGCAACACCCGGCCACTCCGGATCCTTACCCGTCCCACGACCGCTCAGGCCACCTCGCCGACCACAGCCGGCCAGCCGGCCAGTCGAGGTCGGGCCACCCGGAGGTTGCCACCGGTCCCGCCGCCCCTCGTCCGGACGCCGTCGGCCCCGCTGGCGCCGTTCGTCCCGCTGGCGCCGTTCGTCCCGTTCAGCCGTTCATGCTGGCCAGCAGGATCAGCAGGATGACCACGGCCGGCGGAATGGCCAGGCCGATGATCGTCATCGGCCGGGCGAGCAGCCGCGGTCCCGGATTCAGCGGCGTGCCGTTCGGGACGCCCGGTACCGGCTGGGCCGGCGCCAGCCGGCGCACCCGGCCGCTGACCGCCAGGTTGTAGAGCACCGTGATCGGGGCGATGATCAGCGACAGGTAGCCCCACCAACCCTGCACCAGGGTCTTCGAGGTCATGTCGCGGAAGGTGGCCAGGCCGCAGTCGCGGCAGAACGGTCCCTTCAGGCTGAGGAACCGCATGATGAGGATCATGCCCTGGTGACCGCGGAAGGTGACCTGAGCGGCCGGCGCGTAACCGCAGAGGCGGCAGCGGGTGCCGGGCACGCCGGCGGCCCGCGGGTCCGCGGCCGGTCCCGGACCACCGGCCGGGTACGCCTGACCGGGCAGCACCCCGTACCCCGGGTGCGCCGGGGCGTACCCGCCCGGATGCGGCTGACCGGGGTGGACCGGCGCTGCCGTGCCGGCGCCGCCCTGGTACGGCTGCCCGCCCTGGTACGGCTGCCCGGCCTGGTACGGCTGCCCCGGGTGAACCGGGGCCGTGCCGGTCCCACCGGGGTACGGCTGGCCCGTCCCGCCCGGGTACGGCTGGCTGCCCTGGTACGGCTGGCTGCCCTGGTACGGCTGTCCGGGGTGGACCGGGGCGGACGTGGCGAACGTCGCGGGCGCGTACCCGGGGTGGTGGCCGCCGGTTGGTTCGGGGCCGCTGGCCGGGGGAGCGCCGAACGCGGCGGGATTCGAACCGGGTTGGGACATCTGGAACACCTCGCATTGATGACGGAAAGCGCGTCATGCTAATTCGCGACCGGCCGTCGGCGCTGTCCCTTCCGACGCGCATCCGAAGCGTCCCCGGGGGTTAACAAGGGGCCCCTGCTATACAGAAAGCGATAACAAGGTGCCCTTCCTTACAGGGCGGCGGCGATCTTGTCGGCGTGGGTCTGGGCCTCCGCGTCCGAGTCGTAGCGGTGTCGGGGCCAGAAGAAGCCGCGCAGGCCGTCGCCCTTGGTCCGGGGCACGACATGGGTGTGCAGGTGCGGCACCGACTGGGACACCCGGTTGTTGATCGCGACGAAGGTGCCGCCCGCGGCCAGGCCGGATTCCACGGCCAGCGCGATCCGCCGGACCGCGCCGAAGTAGTCGGCCAGTTCGGCCGGCGGGAGATCGCCGAGCGTCTCCACGTGGACCCGGGGGATCACCAGCACGTGCCCCTTGAAGACCGGTCGGGTGTCGAGGAAGGCCAGCACCCCGGGCTCGTCGGCGACCCGGAAGGCCGGGGTCTCGTTTCTCACGATCGCACAGAACACGCATCCCGCCACCGGGGCAGCGTAGCCGCCACCCACCCGGCCGCCCGGTTCGGCGGGAGCCACCGGGATCGGGGGGCTAGCCTCTGTCGAATGGACTACGGCTTTGAGACGCTCGCCATCCACGCCGGCCAGGAGCCGGATCCGCGGACCGGTTCGGTGATCCCACCGATATACCAGACCAGCACGTACGCCCAGGACGCCGTGGGCGCGCCGCGGCTCGGCTACGAGTACAGCCGCTCCGGCAACCCGACCCGGGACGCGCTCCAGCAGGCCCTCGCGGCGTTGGAGGGCGGCCGGACCGGGCTGGCCTTCGCGAGTGGGCTGGCTGCCGAGGACACCCTGCTGCGTACCGTCTGCCAGCCCGGTGACCACGTGGTGATCCCCGACGACGCCTACGGGGGGACGTACCGGTTGTTCGCCCGGGTGGCCGAGCGCTGGGGCCTGAACTGGACCGCGGCGAAGATCTCCGACGTCGACGCGGTCCGCGCGGCGGTCCGGCCCGGTCTCACGAAGATCGTCTGGGTGGAGACGCCGACCAACCCGCTGCTCGGCATCGCCGACCTCGCGGCCCTGGCCGGTGTGGCGCACTCTTCGGACGCGCTGCTCGCCGTCGACAACACCTTCGCCTCGCCGTACCTTCAGCAGCCGCTCGCGCACGGCGCCGACGTGGTGATCCACTCCACCACGAAGTACATCGGCGGCCACTCAGACGTGGTGGGCGGCGCCCTGATCACCTCCGACGCGGACCTCGGTGAGCGGCTGGCGTTCCACCAGAACGCGATGGGCGCGGTCAACGGCCCGTTCGACGCCTGGCTCACCCTGCGCGGCATCCGGACCCTGGGTGTGCGGATGGACCGGCACTGCGACAACGCCGAGCGGATCGCCGACTATCTCGCCAACCACGCCGGGGTGGCTCAGGTGTTCTACCCGGGCCGCCCGGAGCACCTGGGTCACGAGATCGCGGCCAAGCAGATGCGCCGGTTCGGCGGCATGATCTCGTTCCGCGCCACCGGTGGCCCGGAGCACGCGATCCGCATCTGCAACTCGGCCAAGCTGTTCGTGCTGGCCGAGTCGTTGGGTGGGGTGGAGTCGCTGATCGAGCACCCCGGCCAGATGACTCACGCGAGTGCCGCCGGCTCGCCGCTTGAAGTTCCCGCCGATCTCGTGCGACTGTCTGTCGGCATCGAAACGGCCGACGACCTTCTCGCCGACCTGGAGCAGGCGCTCGGCTGAGCGCCGCCCCCGGCGTACGTTGGGGGGGGGGGGGGGGGGGTGCAGGGGGGGGGAAGGCGGGTGTGAGAAGAGAGACGAGTGGGGGGGGGGGGGGGGGG
>NZ_JBTIXF010000035.1:0-63250 GCF_055793945.1 Plantactinospora sp. A48
GAAGTCCGGTGCTTCCGTGGGTTTGGACTGGGGGGGTCACACCACCTCCGCCCACGCCCCCCCCACTCCCCCTCCCCCCCCCCCCCCCCCCCCCCCCCCCCCACCCCGGGGCCCAGCAGCCCCACCCCCACCCCGGGGCCCAGCAGCCACACCCCCACCCCCGGGGCCCAGCAGCCACACCCCGGACCCGCCCGGATTGGCACTCTCCTTGACGGAGTGCTAGCCACCGGAATAACCTGCGATTAGCACTCTCCGACTGAGGGTGCCAGCCCGCGGGTCAGCCCGCGAGCGACAACGCCAGGCGGACCGGCACCCGCGACGACGGACCCGCCCGGTGGACATGTGGCAGAGATTGACGCTGGTCGGTCGCCGACCGGCACAGGAACCTGATACCCCAGGAGGGTATGCCCGTGACTACCGCGACCAAGGTTGCGATCAAGCCGCTCGAGGACCGGATTCTGGTCCAGGCGAACGAGGCTGAGACGACCACGGCGTCGGGCATCGTGATCCCCGACACCGCCAAGGAGAAGCCGCAGGAGGGCACCGTCCTCGCCGTCGGCCCGGGTCGGGTCGACGACTCCGGCAACCGGATCCCGGTTGACGTCAAGGTCGGCGAGACCGTCCTCTACTCGAAGTACGGCGGCACCGAGGTCAAGTACGCCGGCGAGGAGTACCTGGTGCTCTCCGCCCGCGATGTCCTCGCAGTCATCGAGAAGTAAGAGTCGCCGGCGACGATCGCCGACCACTCCAAGCAACCTCATCCAAGTGACCAGCCCCGGACCGGCTCGCCGGGCCGGGGCTGTGTCGCCTTGAAGGGACATCAATGGCGAAGATCCTGAGCTTCTCGGACGACGCCCGGCACCTGCTGGAGCACGGTGTCAACGCTCTCGCTGACACGGTCAAGGTCACCCTCGGCCCCCGCGGGCGCAACGTCGTTCTGGACAAGAAATTCGGTGTGCCCACGATCACCAACGATGGCGTGACCATCGCCAAGGAGATCGAGCTCACCAACCCGTACGAGAACCTCGGCGCGCAGCTGGTCAAGGAGGTGGCGACCAAGACCAACGACGTCGCCGGCGACGGGACCACCACCGCGACCGTGCTGGCCCAGGCCCTGGTCCGGGAGGGCCTGCGCAACGTGGCCGCCGGGGCCAACCCGACCAGCCTCAAGCGCGGCATCGACGCGGCGGCCAACAAGGTCTCCGAGGCCCTGCTCGGCAGGGCCGTGGAGGTGGGCGGCAAGGAGTCCGTCGCGCACGTCGCGACGATCTCCGCGCAGGACGCCACCATCGGCGAGATGATCGCCGAGGCCATGGAGCGGGTCGGCCGGGACGGTGTCATCACCGTCGAGGAGGGCTCCACGCTCGCCACCGAGCTGGAGGTCACCGAGGGTCTGCAGTTCGACAAGGGCTTCATCTCGCCGAACTTCGTGACCGACACCGAGGGTCAGGAGGCGGTGCTCGACGACCCGTACATCCTGATCACGACCCAGAAGATCTCGGCGATCGAGGAGCTGCTGCCGCTGCTGGAGAAGATCCTCTCCGACAGCAAGCCGCTGCTGATCGTGGCCGAGGACGTCGAGGGTCAGGCGCTGGCCACCCTGGTGGTCAACTCGATCCGCAAGACCCTCAAGGTCTGCGCGGTCAAGGCGCCCGGGTTCGGCGACCGTCGCAAGGCCATGTTGCAGGACATGGCGATCCTCACCGGTTCCGAGCTGGTCGCCCCGGAGCTGGGCTACAAGCTGGACCAGGTGGGCCTTGAGGTGCTCGGCGGCGCGCGTCGGGTGGTGGTGGACAAGGAGAACACCACCATCATCGACGGCAAGGGCCAGAGCAGCGAGGTGGCCGACCGGGTCAGCCAGATCCGCAAGGAGATCGAGGCTTCGGACTCCGACTGGGACCGGGAGAAGCTGGCCGAGCGGCTGGCGAAGCTCTCCGGCGGCATCGCGGTGATCAAGGCCGGCGCCGCCACCGAGGTCGAGATGAAGGAGCGCAAGCACCGCATCGAGGACGCCATCTCGGCGACCAAGGCCGCGGTCGAGGAGGGTACGGTGCCCGGTGGTGGCGCCGCGCTCGCGCACATCGTCTCGGTGCTGGACGACGACCTGGGCTTGACCGGGGATGAGAAGACCGGCGTCTCCATCGTCCGTAAGGCGCTGGTCGAGCCGCTGCGGTGGATCGCCCAGAACGCGGGTCACGACGGCTACGTCGTGGTGCAGAAGGTCGTTGCCGGCGAGTGGGGCAGTGGCCTCGACGCGGCGAAGGGCGAGTACGTCGATCTGGTCGCCTCCGGCATCATCGACCCGGTGAAGGTGACCCGCAACGCGGTGCTGAACGCCGCCTCGATCGCGGGTCTGCTGCTCACCACCGAGAGCCTGGTAGTGGAGAAGCCGGCTGAGTCGGAGCCGGCCGCCGCCGGTGGCCACGGCCACGGTCACGGCCACCAGCACGGCCCGGGTTTCTGACCCGAGTTCCCGCACACCGATCCGGGGGCGGGCACCGACACCACGTCGGCGCCCGCCCCGTTCTGCGTTGATCATGAGGTTAACGGTCGATTTGATCTTCCTGGACCCCGCTAACTTCATGATCAACGGAGTGGGGCGGTGCCGGGGGGTAGTGGTTACCGAATGGTGACGTGGGTGTCGGGGTGGGGGCGGGATCGGTGAGACTGGGTCGGTGCGTAGTAGATCGCGTCTCTTCGCGGCGTTGGCCGGGGTCGCCGCCGCGGCGGTGGCGCTGGGCGCCGCCGAACCGGTGGCGGTGCTCACCGGAGCCCGGTCCGCCCCGCTGGTCGCGGTCGGCGGCGTCGTGGTGGACGCCGTACCCGCGCCGGTCAAACAGTTCGCCATCGACATCTTCGGGGTACACGACAAGCTGGCGCTGCTCACCGGCACCGCGATCCTGCTCGGCTGCTTCGCGGCGGTGATCGGGCTGCTCGCCCGGCGGCGGTTCTGGATCGGGCCGGCCGGCATCGCCGCGTTCGCGGCGCTCGGCGTGGCCGCCGCGGTGACCCGGCCCGGCGCCGGCCCGGCGGCGGCGTTGCCCACCCTGGTCGGCGCGGCCCTGGGCGTGGGCGCGCTCTGGCTGCTTCTCGCCGGGCCGCTGGAGATCCCGGTCGCTCCGGCCGAGCCGGCCGACGAGCACGCCGTCGCGGAGTGGCAGGCCGGCCGGCGGCGGTTCCTGACCGGCGCCGGCGCCGCGCTCGGCGCCGCTGTCGTCACCGGGTACGCCGGGCGTTGGCTCGCCACCCGCCGCAGCGTCTCCGCCGCCCGGGCCACCGTGCAGCTGCCCACCCCGGCCACCCCGGCCCCGCCGGTGCCGGCCGGCGCCGACCTGTCGCTGCCGCGACTCGCCCGCTACACCACGCCGAACTTCGCCTTCTACCGGATCGACACCGCGTTGGCCGTCCCGCAGGTCGATCCCGCGCAGTGGCGGCTGCGCGTCCACGGTCGGGTCCGCAACCCGCTCACGCTGGACTTCGCCCAGCTGCTGGCCCGCCCGATGGTGGAACGGGACATCACCCTGGCCTGCGTCTCCAACGAGGTCGGCGGCGACCTCATCGGCAACGCACGCTGGCTGGGGGTACGCGTCGCGGACCTGCTCGCCGAGGCCGACCCGCTGGACGGGGCCGACCAGGTGGTGGGCCGCTCGGTCGACGGTTGGACCTGCGGCACCCCGACCTCGGTGCTGCTGGACGGCCGGGACGCGCTGCTGGCCGTCGGGATGAACGGCGAGCCGCTGCCGATCGAGCACGGCTTCCCGGTCCGGATGGTGGTGCCCGGCCTGTACGGCTACGTGTCGGCGTGCAAGTGGGTGACCGAGCTGGAACTCACCTCGTTCGCCGACTTCGACGCCTACTGGGTACCCCGGGGCTGGTCGGCGCAGGGACCCATCAAGACGCAGTCCCGGATCGACACCCCGCGCCAGCGTGACCGGTTGACCGCCGGGACGATCCCGGTCGCGGGCGTGGCCTGGGCGCAGCACCGGGGCATCCGGGCGGTCGAGGTCCGCGTCGACAACGGCCCGTGGCAATCCGCGACGCTGGCCCCGACCGTCTCGGCGGACACCTGGGTGCAGTGGATGTGGCAGTGGCCGGCGACGCCGGGCGAGCACACCCTTCAGGTGCGGGCCACGGACGCGACCGGCGAGGTGCAGACCGGGGAGCCGGCGCCGGTGGCCCCGAACGGCGCCACCGGCTGGCACACGGTCTCGGTCACGGTCCGCTGAGCCTCGGCCACGGTCTGCTGAACCCGGTCATGGTGCGCTGATTCCCGGTCACGGTCCGCTGACAGGCTTCGGGCGCGGTTCCCGGGATCCCAGGAACCGCGCCCGAACGATGTCGACGGGTGCGGCTCAGGCGGCGGGCGCCTGGCGCTGCGCGGGGACGGTGCTCTTGTGCGGCCGGCCGAGGCGCGCCTCCAGCCGGGCGATGTCGACCCGGTTGCGGCGGCGGTCGGCGAGGTCCTCCCAACCCACGGCGAGCAGCCGGAGCCGTTCGGACTCGCTGAACCCGCCCCACACACCGTACGGCTCACGTACCGACAGGGCGTGTGCGGCGCACTCCGCACGGACCGGGCAGGCGGCGCAGACAGCCTTGGCGCTCATCTCCCGACGGTTGCGGGAGGACCCGCGTTCCCCGTCGGGATGGAAGAACTGGGCACTGTCGCGGCCTCGGCAGGCACCGAGCCGCTGCCATTCCCAGAGATCGACGATGGGTCCGGGCAATCTGCGAACGTTCGACATCAGCCCCCTCCTCCCGCGCGGCACCGCGATGACCGTCCACCAGCAGGTGCGGATCCGGGCGGCGGGCCGCGCAGGCGCTCCGGTTTCCGACCTGACCATCGCGATACCCCATGCGCGTCCAACTCACACGTCGGACGATCAAAAACCCGCAGCCGTTCGCGTCGACCGGTTTGCCGGTCGGCCCGCGGTGACCCCGCCGTCACAGTGGGTCCTCCGGCGGTACGCCGGACCGGGCGTCTCTCGGGCGGTGGCCCGGCAGCATTCCGGGCCGGTGGCGCGCCGGACCCTCGGGCGAACCGCCCGGTGAAGGCTCCCCCCCGAAGTGGGCGCGTCGTCGGTGCCGGCACCGGCGGACCGGACCCGCGCCGGCAGACGGAACGAACGACGCGGCTCGGCTGAACGGCCGGATCCGGGCAGAAACTTCGCTCGTTCTACTGCGGAAACTCGTCATGATCACTGCTTGTCGTGTTCTCCTCACTGAGGAAGGAGGCCACTCGTGCGTACCGTCCTGGTTTGTGTCCGGACCCCGCTCGCGGCGCAGAACGTCGCCGCGGCCGCGGCCCGCCTCGGGTTGGGTGCCGCCGTCCGGACCGCCGTCTCGGGCCCGGAGGTGATGCTGCGGCTCGCGGAGCGGCCCGCCGACGTGGTGCTGGCGGATACCGCCCTGACCCGTCCGGACAGCGCCGGCTTCACCCGGCGGGTGCTGGCCCGGTCACCGGGCGCCGCGGTGGTGTTGTTCGGTTCGGAGGAGCCGGGGGTGGCGGCGGCGGCCATCGCGGCCGGCGCCCGTGGGCTGGTCTCCGCCGGCGACCAGGACCTGGTGGGTGCCGTGGCCAAGGCGATGCTGCTGCTCAGCGTGCCCGGTCGGGGTGGCCGGGCGGCCCCGCCGCGTCCCGGTGGTGCGTTGCCCGGTGCGGCCCGGGTCGCACCGGACGGCGCGGCGGGCACCGCGCATCCCGGCGATCCGGGCGCGCATCCCGGTGCCCGGATCACCGGCCCGGCCACCACCGGAAGGTTGACCGGCAACCTGCCCGACGCCACCCGGCCGGCCGGCCACGGCCGACCGGCGACCGACGCCGAGACGGCCGCCGGCACCCATCCCGACCACTCCGGGCCGACGGTGGTACCGGTGCAACGGGGCGAGGACGGTCCGGACGGGCGGGGCGCCGACGACGATCCGGGCGCGGACGACGCGCGCGTCGGCAACACGCCGCCGGAGGCCCGCTACGGCCGGGCCCGCCGGGGCGAGGGCAACGCCAGCCACTCTCGGGGGCCGGCCCGCCGGGTGACACTCACCGAACGGGAGATGCAGGTGCTGATCGGCATGGCCGACGGCAAGAGCAACGCGGAGATCGGTCGGGAACTGTTCGTCTCCGAGGACACCGTCAAGACGCACGCCCGGCGCCTGTTCCGCAAGCTCGGTGCCCGGGACCGGGCCCACGCGGTGGCGGCCGGGTTCCGCGCCGGCCTGGTGGCCTGACCAGCGTCGGTTGGGCCTGACCGGCGTCAGCTGGCCTCTTCCTCGGCCTCGCTGAGCGTGTCGTGTACGCCGTCGGCGTAACCGCGGGCGTACTCCCAGGTCACGTAGTGGTCCGGATCCGGATCGTAGGCCGGTTCGTGCACCCGGGGCCGCCCCGAGTCGAGCAGGTGGCGCAGGTTGCCGCGCAGCAGGTCCCAGTCGAAGTAGTGCGGCTCCCGGCAGTCCTCACACTCGATCACGAGTCCACGAACCCCCGTGGGGCCGAGTAATGCCTGGTAGACCTCGAGGTCCGCGAGGTCCTCCAACACGTCCTGCCGCTCGATCTCGGTCAGCGGATCGAGCGCGCCGTCGTCGACCGGGTCGTCAAGGCCCGCGGCGGGGTCGGCCGGGTCGCCGTTGAACGGGTCGATGGGCTCGTCGTGCACCCCTCCACCGTAGCTGCATTGACGGCCGCCCCGCTCGCCCCGCGGCGGCCCGGTGGGACGGTTCGGTGTCGGTCCGCCCGGCGATCCGGCGCCGGGTCGGTGAGCGGTCCGGTGAGCGGTCCGGGCGGTCTGGGTACGATGAACCCCAACGCGACCTCCGGTCGCCGCGAATCCAGCGCGCCCCCGGCCTTCGGCCGGCGAGCCGGCGACGTGTCCGCGCCGTCGGACGCTCCGGCGCGTGGGAACCCAGGCACCGTCGACCAGCTTCAGGGGACAACTCGTGGACAACTCACCGCAGGGCGACGACCACCGGCAGATCGGTGGCCAGGTGCCCGAGCTTCCGGCCGGCTCCGCGCGGGTGGTGCCGCTGGGTCTGACGTTCGACGACGTACTGCTGCAACCCGGTGAGTCGGATGTGGTGCCCAGCCGGGTCAACACCGTTACCCGGCTCAGTCGTGGCGTCGAACTCACCATCCCGCTGGTCTCCAGCCCGATGGACACCGTGACCGAGGCCCGGATGGCGATCGCGATGGCCCGCCAGGGCGGCATCGGCGTGCTGCACCGCAACCTGTCGGAGGAGGACCAGGCGATCCAGGTGGATCTGGTCAAGCGCTCCGAGTCGGGCATGATCACCAACCCGGTGACCGCCAGCCCCGACGACACGCTGCGCGAGGTCGACGACCTGTGCGGCAAGTACCGGATCTCCGGCGTTCCGGTGGTGGACCGCGACGGCCAGCTCGTGGGCATCGTCACCAACCGCGACATGCGGTTCGTCACCGACCCGGCCACCCCGGTACACGAGATCATGACCCGGATGCCGCTGGTCACCGCGTCGGTGGGGGTCACCAAGGACGCGGCGCTGGAGCTGCTCCGCCAGCACAAGGTGGAGAAGCTGCCGCTGGTGGACGAGGCGGGCCGGCTGCGCGGGTTGATCACGGTCAAGGACTTCACCAAGAGCGAGCAGTACCCGCTGGCCACCAAGGACGGCGCGGGCCGGCTTCGGGTGGCCGCCGCGGTCGGGGTCGGCGACGAGTCGTACAAGCGGGCCCGCACCCTGGTCGACGCCGGGGTGGACGTGCTGATCGTGGACACCGCGCACGGGCACCAGCGGGCGGTGCTGGACATGGTCCGGGCGCTCAAGCGGGACACCGCCGTGGACGTCATCGGCGGCAACGTGGCGACGTACGCGGGCGCGAAGGCCCTGGTCGACGCCGGCGCCGACGGGGTCAAGGTGGGGGTCGGGCCGGGCGCGATCTGCACCACCCGGGTCGTCGCCGGGGTCGGTGTGCCGCAGATCACCGCGATCATGGAGGCCTCCCGGGCCTGCCGGCCGGCCGGAGTGCCGGTGATCGGCGACGGTGGCATCCAGTACTCGGGGGACATCGCCAAGGCGATGGTGGCCGGTGCCGACACGGTGATGCTGGGCAGCCTCCTCGCCGGCTGCGAGGAGAGCCCGGGTGAGCTGATGTTCATCAACGGCAAGCAGTTCAAGGCGTACCGCGGGATGGGGTCGCTCGGTGCGATGCAGTCCCGGGGACAGGCCCGGTCGTACTCCAAGGACCGCTACTTCCAGCAGGACGTGTCCAACGAGGAGAAGCTGGTACCGGAGGGCGTCGAGGGGCAGGTACCCTACCGCGGCCCGCTGTCCCGGGTCGCCCACCAGCTCGTCGGCGGGTTGCGGTTGGCCATGGGGTACGCGGGCGCGGAAACCGTTCCCGACCTGCACCGGCGTGGCCAGTTGATCCGGATCACGGCGGCCGGCCTCAAGGAGAGCCACCCGCACGACATCCAGATGACCGTCGAGGCACCCAACTACCACAGCCGGTAGAGACTCTCGGGAAACCCCGCCGGTCGCCGCGGGGTTCCCGACTCTCCCGGTCCCACCGCCCGGCCGCGAAGACGAGGCGCCGGCCACCCCTTCGATGAGTGGAGTTCCCCATGCGTGACGTGGTCGAGATCGGACTGGGTAAGACGGCGCAGCGCGGCTACCACCTGGACGACATCGCCATCGTGCCCAGCCGCCGGACCCGGGACGTCGACGACGTGAGCACGGCCTGGCAGCTCGACGCCTACGAGTTCGCCATCCCGTGCCTCGGCCACCCCTCGGACGCCACCATGAGCCCGGCGTCGGCGGCCACGCTGAGCCGGCTCGGTGGCCTCGGCGTGCTCAACGTCGAAGGGCTGTGGACCCGCTACGAGGACCCGACCAAGCTCTTCGAGGAGCTGGCCGCGCTCGGTGAGGACGCCCGCACCACCCGGCGCCTCCAGGAGATCTACGCCGAGCCGATCCGGCCCGAGCTGATCGCCGAGCGGGTCCGGGAACTGCGTACCGACGGCGGCACGGTGGCGGTGCGGGTGTCACCGCAGCACACCCTGACGCTGGCGCCGGTGATCCTGGACGCCGGCGTCGACATCCTGGTCATCCAGGGCACGCTGGTCTCCGCCGAGCACGTCTCCACCACCGACGAGCCGCTGAACCTCAAGGAGTTCATCGCCGACCTGGACCTGCCGGTGGTGGCCGGCGGCTGCACCGACTACAAGACCGCGCTGCACCTGATGCGTACCGGAGCGGCCGGCGTGATCGTCGGGGTCGGCGGTGACGAGTGGTCCACCACCGAGTCGGTGCTGGGGATCCGGGTGCCGATGGCCACCGCCATCGCCGACGCCGCGGCGGCCCGCCGGGACTACCTGGACGAGACGGGCGGCCGGTACGTCCACCTGATCGCCGACGGTGACCTGCGGACCTCGGGGGACATCGCCAAGGCGCTCGGCTGCGGCGCCGACGCCGTGATGCTGGGCGAACCGCTGTCGCTGGCCGCCGAGGCGCCGGCCGGGGGTGCCTGGTGGCACTCGGCCGCCAGCCACCCCTCGCTGCCCCGAGGCGCCTTCGGGGTGGCGCACGAGCCGGTCGGGGACATGGAGAAGCTGCTGTTCGGCCCCGCCGACCAGCCGGACGGCCGGCTCAACCTGTTCGGTGGCCTGCGCCGGGCGATGGCCAAGTGCGGGTACCGGGACCTCAAGGAGTTCCAGCGGGTCGGGCTGGTTCTGGACCGCTGAGCACGAACCGCTGAGCACGATGCGTACCGTTGCCGCGGCCGGGCTCGTCCTGCTCGTCGGTGTGGCGGGTTGTGGCGACCGGCCGGTCAAGCCGGCCCGGTCGGCCGCCGCCGCCGCGAGCTTCGGGCCCGGCGCCGCTGGACTCGGCGACGCCTACTTCCCGTCGTACGGCAACGGCGGGTACGACGTGGCGAGCTATGCGCTCAAGGTCCGGTACGACCCGGGCAGCAAGCGGCTGACCGGCGTGGCCACCATCACCGCGACCGCCACCGCGCCGCTGTCCCGGTTCAACCTCGACCTCGTCGGCCTGACCGTGGAGTCGACAACGGTGAACGGGACGCCCGCGACCAGCGCCCGGGACGGCAACGAGCTGGTGATCACCCCGTCCGCCGGGCTGGCCAGGGACAGCCGGTTCACCACGGAGATCCGCTACTCGGGGGTGCCCGCCCCGATCCGCAGTCCGGAGCTCGGCGACAACGGCTTCCTGTCCACCTCCGACGGCGCGATCGCGCTCGGCGAGCCCGAATCGGCCAGCACCTGGTTTCCGGTCAACGACCACCCGCTGGACAAGGCGACGTACGAGATCGAGGCGACCGTGCCCGACGGCCTGGTGGCGTTGAGCAACGGGGTGCCCGGTGGCAGCGCCCCGGCCGGCGCCGGCTGGACCACCTGGCGCTGGTCGGAGCGGGCCCCGATGGCCAGCTACCTGTCCACCCTGGTGATCGGCAGGTACCGGGTGAGCCGGACCACCCACGCCGGCCGTCCGATGGTCATCGCCGTACCGGAAGGTCAGCCCGCCGACGGGCCCGCGGCCCGTTCGCTGGCCGCCACCGGCCGGATCATCGACTTTCTGGGCAGCCAGTTCGGTCCGTACCCGTTCGACTCGTACGGCGGGATCGTGGTGACCGACGACCGGATCCGGTACGCGCTGGAGACCCAGTCCCGGCCGGTGTACGGCAAAGCCTTCTTCACCCGGGTGAACGAGGGCGTGGTCGCGCACGAGCTGGCGCACCAGTGGTTCGGGGACAGCGTCTCGGTGGCCCGGTGGAGCGACATCTGGCTCAACGAGGGCTTCGCCAGCTACGCCGAGTGGCTGTGGGCGGAGCACACCGGTGAGCGGACCGTCCGGCAGAGCTTCACCGCCCAGTACGCCAAGACCGACTGGACCAGGCCGACGCTGGATCCCGGGCGCAAGGACATGTTCGGGCCGGGGGTCTACCAGCGCGGCGCCCTGGTCGTACACGCGCTGCGGCTGACCGTCGGGGATGAGAAGTTCTTCGCGATCCTGCGCGCCTGGACGACCGAACGCCGCAACGGCAACGGAACCACGGCGGATTTCCGGGCGCTCGCCGAGCGGATCTCCGGTAAGTCGCTGGACCGCTTCTTCACCGACTGGCTGACCGGAAGGTCCGCGCCCCCCATCCCGGGCTGAGGCCGCCCCTCCCGGGCTGGGCTCGCCACCCGCCCCGAACAGTCGTGGTGAGCGGGTGACGATGGCCCGGGTCAGGCTGGGGCGAGGAGGCAGAACTCGTTGCCTTCCGGGTCGGCGAGGACCGTCCACGGGACCTCGTTCGGGCTCAGGTCGATGTCGGTGGCGCCGAGAGCCCGCAACCTGGCCGCCTCGGCCTCCGGGTCGTCACCCGGGTACGGCCGGATGTCGAGATGGACGCGGTTCCACCCGGATTTCACGTCGGGGGTGCGGAGGAACTGCAGGTACGGGCCGACGCCCCTGGCGGAGCGCAGCACCGCGTTGTCGTCGGTCACCTTGTGCACGGTCCAGTCCATGGCTTCGCCCCAGAAGCGGACCATGGCTCGCGGATCCGCGCAGTCGACCACCACCGAGGCGATCGGTCCGGTGTCCTGGATCGGGTCGTGCCAGTCCAGCACGCAGAACTCGTTGCCCTCCGGATCGGCCATTACCGTCCAGGGGACATCACCCTGGCCGATGTCGGCGCGTGTCGCGCCGAGATCCATCAGCCGGGTGACCAGTTCGGCCTGATGTGCCGCCGAGGTGGTGGCGAGGTCGACGTGTACCCGGTTCTTCACCGTCTTCGGTTCCGGAGAGACGACGAGGTCGAGGCAGACGGCGACGGGGTCGGGGTAGACGAAGCCCACGGGTTCGAGGTTGGTCACGCCGGGTCCCTCGCTGGAGACCTCCCAGCCGAGCACCTCCGCCCAGAAACCGCCCAGGGCGGAGTCGTCGTGAGCCTTCATGTTGATCTGAACGAGCCGCGTTGCCATGCTGACGATGCTAGGGCCTGCGTCGAGTGGCGGTGGACCCGAACTGGCAGGTCAGCGGCGGTCCCCCTGGACCGGTCGCATCGTCCGGGCGTGACCGGGTCGGTCGCCGAAGACCGGTTTGCGGAAGATCTGTTCGAATCGGTCTTGAAAGCGAATTCCCTGATCAGGTAATTCGAATATCGACGGCTGTCGCGAGGGTGACATCTCGCTTGTCCCGCTACGGTTCACCCCGAAGACTGGCCATTGTCGACACCTGTCCCGGCCGCGGTCCTGGAAGATCGGGCGCCGCGGATCAATTTTGAGTCGCCGGTAATGACCTTTGTCGACGGGCAGCGGGTACCGAACCCGTACCGGAACTGGGGAGGGTAAAGGATGTCGCGTAAGCGCATCACAGTGCTGACCGCGTGTGCGGTCATCGCCGGACTGACGCTGTCGAGCCCGGCGAACGCCGCGCCCACTACGGCGGCCGAGACGGCCGCCAGGAATGCCGGATCGTCCCGGGCCGCGGCCCTCGCCGGTGGGCGGGCCGAGCAGTACTGGACCCCCGAGCGGATGGCCGCCGCGACGCCGGTCGACACCCCGGCGGCGCCGTCCACGACCCCGGCCGTACTGCCGCGCAGCGGTGGCGGGCACGTCAAGCTGGACGGTGTGAGCCCGGTCGGTGCCACCGTTCTCGACGCGAGCATCCACACCATGTCCGGCCGGGTCTTCTTCGTCGACGACCACGGCGAGAACCACTCGTGTTCGGGCAGTACGGTCAACAGCAACGGCAAGCGGCTGGTGTTCACCGCCGGGCACTGCGTACACGGTGGCGGGTCGGGCCGGGGCTGGTTCGACGTCAACCGCTGGGCCTTCGTCCCCGACTACCACGGCGGCTCGCCGTACGGCACCTGGAACGCCTACCAGCTGTGGACCAAGAACGGCTGGATCAACGACGGAAACCGCGCGTACGACGTCGCCGCAGTTGTCATGCAGAACAAGAATGGTCAACGAATCGTGGACGCGGTCGGTGGCCAGGGAATCGAATGGAACTACGGCTACGGCCGGTACGAGTACATGTTCGGCTATCCCGCCGACCCACCGTTCAACGGTAGCGGCCTGTACTACTGTTACGGCACCACGAGCAACGACGGCGGTTTCCCGATGTTGGGGTGCAACATGACCGGCGGTGCGAGCGGTGGTCCGTGGCTCGACAATTACGGCGCCACCTTCTGGGCCTATCTGAACGGCGTCAACAGCTGGATGTTCTGGCACAACAACGATCGCACCCAGGTCTACAAGTGGCAGAGCCCGTACTTCAGCGACGACACGGCCGGCAGCCTCTTCAACACGGTGCAGAACATGTAGCGTCCCACCACCGACCGGGCCGGGGCTGACCACGCCCCGGCCCACCCGGTCGCCGGGGCGGCGGGAACGAGCGGCCGGCGCGGTGCGTCCAAGAGTCGCGGTGCGTCCAAGGCAGGCCGGTCCGGAACAGTCCTGGGGTACGCGAGACGGTCGTGAGGCGCGAGGAGGTCCCGATGCGGCGCCGATGGGTGGTGGTGGGTCTGCTGGCCCTGGTCGTCGCCGTCGGCGTGCCGGTGGCGGTGCGGCTGCTCGCCGTGCGTTCCGACCCGGCCGGGGGGTGCCCGGCCGCGGGTGGGAACGCGGCCGGGCCGGTCAGCACCTCGATCGCGGTCGGGCCGACCGGCACCTCAACCGCGGGAAGCGACTACTGGACCCCGGAACGGATGCGCTCGGCGCGAGGCGCCCCACAGCCGGACGGAACCACCAGCCCAAGCTGCTGAGACCCGGCACCACCAGCCCAGGCTGCTGACCCGGAACCGCCAAGCCCGACGGCTGAGGCACCGGTGGCTCAGCGATGGCTCACCAGCTTCGGGTGGGCGGCCAGGAACTTGTCCACCTGGCCGGTCCGCAGCGCGGTCAGGAACTTTCCGGCGATCGGTTCCAGCTCCTCGCCCCGGTACCCGCTGCCGCTGCCCACGCCGTGCCCGGGCAGGTCCACCAGGGTGATGGCGTCGGTCGGCAGGCTGCCGAGCGCGCCGGCGAAGTCGACGATCCGCTGACCGCCGTCGACGTACGTGAGGGTGTTGCCCAGGGCCTTGACGACCTGACCCAGCCGGTCCGGGTCGCGGGCCAGGCCCGCGTCGAGCACCTTGCCGATGATGGCCCGGATGAGTTGCTGCTGGTGGCGTTGCCGGGTGTAGTCGCCGCCCGCCGTGTACCGCTGCCGTGCGTAGTCCAGCGCCTGCCAGCCCACCAGGTGCCGGCGGCCGGGCTGGTACACCATCTGCGGACCGACATAGTGCGTACCGACCCGGGTCCGCATCCGGCCGTCGGGCCTGCGGTGGATCGACGCGACCCGCTGGTCGATGGTCAGGTCGACGCCGCCGACGGCGTCCACCAGCCGGGTCAGTCCGCCGAACGTGAGCACGGCACCCGCGTCGATCCGGGGGAGCCCGGTGTACCGGCGCACCGTGGTCGACAGCAGGTCGTAGCCCTGCCGGACGTCCGGCTTCTCGGGCTTGCCGGGCACCCGGCTGCCGTAGCTCATCGCGTGGGTCAGCTTGGTGTGTTCCCCCGGAAACTTGGCCTTGGGGAACGCCGGGATGTTCACCACGAGGTCGCGGGGGAGCGAGAAGAGGTAGGCGTGGTCCAGGCTGGGTGGCAGCCACATGACGAGTACGGCGTCCGAGTGCGGCACCCAGCCGGGCACGCTGACCCGGGTGTCCACCCCGGCCAGCAGGATGGTGAGCGGCCCGGTGATCCCGGCGCCGAGCGCGGGGGTCGGGCTCGGGCTCGGGCTGGCGGACAGCGTCGGACTGGGCGCCGGGGTCGAGGGGCCGGCGGCCGGCCGGCGGCCGTGCCCGCAGCCGCCGAGGCCGGGCGCGGCCAGCACGGTCACCAGCAACGCCGCGGTGGTCCGTCGCGGTCCGTTCCGCCACCAACTCGCCATGCCGACCACCTTCGACGTCGTCCGACCGGATCCACGGGCTCCCCGCACCGGCTAGACGCGCTGGAATACCGGAAGGTTGCTCGCATCCCCGGCCAGGTGGTTCCGGCCGGCCACGCCGAGTCGGCGGAGTCGGGACGTAGCCAGGAAGCTACTTGTCGGTAATGATGGCGACATGCAGTACGACGTGCTGGTCATCGGTTCCGGCTTCGGCGGCAGCGTCGCCGCGTTGAGGCTGGCCGAGAAGGGCTACACGGTGGGCCTGGTCGAGGCGGGCCGCCGGTTCGCCGACGACGAGTTCCCGAAGACCTCGTGGGACGCCCGCCGGTTCCTGTGGGCACCGGCGCTGGGCTGCTACGGGATCCAGCGGATCACCCTGCTCCGCTCCGCCGGGGGACGCGCGACCGCCGAGGGTGCCCGGGTGCTGGTGCTCTCCGGCGCCGGGGTCGGCGGAGGTTCGCTGGTCTACGCCAACACCCTATACGAGCCGCTGGACGCCTTCTACACCGATCCGCAGTGGCGGGACATCACCGACTGGCGCTCGGAGCTGGCCCCCCACTATGACCAGGCGAAACGGATGCTCGGCGGCACGACGTACCCGCTGGTCACCGGCGCGGACCGGGCGATGCGGGCGGTGGCCGACCGGATGGGGGTGGGTGGCACCTTCCACGCCACGCCGGTCGGGGTGCACCTCGGCGGGCGACCGGGCGAGGTGGTCCCCGATCCGTACTTCGGCGGCGCCGGGCCGGCGCGGACCGGCTGCCTGCACTGCGGCGCGTGCATGACCGGCTGCCGGCACGGCGCCAAGAACACCCTGGTCAAGAACTACCTCTGGCTGGCCGAACGACTCGGCGTCGAGGTGCTTCCGCTGACCACGGTCACGGCGGTGCGGCCGGCCCCCGGCGGACCGGGATACACCGTCGAGACGGTCCGCACGGGTGCCTGGCCGCGTCGGCACCGCCGGACGATCCACGCCGACCAGGTGGTGTTCGCGGCCGGCGCGCTCGGCACCCAACGCCTGCTGCACCGGATGCGGGCGACCGGGGCGCTGCCCCGGCTGTCCCCCCGGTTGGGCGCGCTGACCCGGACCAACTCGGAGGCCATCCTCGGGGCCTCGGTGCCGAGGACGGCGGCCCGGTCCCGGGGTCTCGACTTCACCGAGGGCGTGGCGATCACCAGCAGTTTCCACCCCGACCCGCAGACACACATCGAGCCGGTCCGGTACGGGCGGGGCTCGAACCTGATGGGACTGCTCCAGTCGCTGCTGGTCGACGGCGGTCCCGGCCGGCTCCGCCGGTGGTTCGGCAGCGTGCTGCGCCAACCCCGGCTGGCGGTGCGGATGCTGTCGGTCCGGGACTGGTCCCGGCGTACGGTGATCGCACTGGTCATGCAGTCGGTCGACAACTCGTTGACCACCCACTACCAGCGGGGCTGGTCCGGCCGGCGGCGGTTGGTGGCCACCCAGGGGCACGGCACCCCCAGTCCGACCTGGATTCCCGAGGGGCACCGGGCGGCGCGGCTGCTCGCCGAGGAGATCGACGGCGTACCCGGTGGCGCGGTGACCGAGCCGTTCGACATCCCGATGACCGCGCACATCCTCGGCGGCGCGGCCATCGGCACCGACCCGGAGACCGGCGTGGTCGACCCGTACCACCGGGTGTTCGGGCACCCCGGGTTGCACGTGGTGGACGGCGCCGCGGTCTCGGCCAACCTGGGCGTCAACCCGTCGCTCACCATCACCGCCCAGGCCGAGCGGGCCCTGTCGTGCTGGCCGAACAGGGGCGAGCCGGACCCGCGACCGGCGCTCGGCTCGGCGTACCGGCGGGTGGCGCCGGTCCCGCCGCGGCACCCGGCCGTTCCGGCCGACGCCCCCGGCGCCCTCCGCTGGTAGGGAAGGGCCGGCCGGACCCCGGGTCGTCGGTGACTGTCGGTAAACTCCGGGTCCATGAGTACCCCGCGCCCGGTTCTGGTGGTGGACTTCGGAGCCCAGTACGCCCAGCTGATCGCCCGCCGCGTCCGGGAGGCGAGGGTCTACTCGGAGATCGTCCCGCACTCGATGCCGGTGGCCGAGATGCTGGCCAAGGACCCGGCGGCGATCATCCTGTCCGGCGGGCCGGCCAGCGTGTACGCCCCCGGCGCGCCCGGCATCGACGCCGGGATGCTCGACGCCGGGGTGCCGGTGTTCGGGATCTGCTACGGCTTCCAGGCGATGGCCCAGGCGCTCGGTGGCACGGTGGCCCACACCGGCAGCCGGGAGTACGGCGGCACCCCGCTGCGGGCCCGCGCCGACGCCGGCACGCTGCTGCGGGACCTGCCGGCCGAGCTTCCGGTGTGGATGAGCCACGGGGACAGCGTGACCGAGGCACCCGCCGGGTTCGTGGTGACCGCCGAGTCGGCCGGTGCCCCGGTGGCGGCGTTCGAGGACCTTGCCGGTCGGCGGGCCGGCGTGCAGTTCCACCCGGAGGTGGGGCACACCGCGCACGGCCAGGAGATGTTGCGCCGGTTCCTGTACGACATCGCGGGGATCGAGCCGACCTGGACGCCGGAGAACATCATCGACGAGCAGGTGGCGCGGATCCGGGCGCAGGTGGGCGACAAGGAGGTCATCTGCGGCCTGAGCGGCGGGGTGGACTCGGCGGTGGCCGCGGCGCTGGTCCATGAGGCCGTCGGTGACCAGCTCACCTGCGTGTTCGTCGACCACGGCCTGCTGCGGGCCGGCGAGGCGGAGCAGGTCGAGAAGGACTACGTGGCCGCCACCGGGATCAAGCTCAAGGTGGTCGACGCGGCGGACCGGTTCCTGGGCGCGCTGGCCGGGGTGAGCGACCCCGAACTGAAGCGGAAGATCATCGGCCGGGAGTTCATCCGGGTCTTCGAGGCGGCCGCCCGGGAGATCGCCGCGCACGGTGACGTCGAGTTCCTGGTGCAGGGCACCCTCTACCCGGATGTCGTGGAGTCCGGCGGGGGCACCGGCACGGCCAACATCAAGTCGCATCACAACGTTGGCGGGCTGCCCGAGGATCTTCGATTCTCGCTGGTCGAGCCGCTGCGTACGCTGTTCAAGGACGAGGTGCGGGCCCTCGGCCTGGCGCTCGGGCTGCCCGAGGCGATGGTCTGGCGGCACCCGTTCCCGGGTCCCGGGCTGGCGATCCGGATGATCGGCGCGGTCGACCGGGAGCGGCTGGCGGTGCTCCGCGCGGCCGACCTGATCGCCCGGGAGGAGCTGACCGCGGCGGGCCTCGACCGGGACGTCTGGCAGTTCCCGGTGGTGCTGCTGGCCGACGTGCGCAGCGTCGGGGTGCAGGGCGACGGCCGCACCTACGGGCATCCGGTGGTGTTGCGGCCGGTCTCCAGCGAGGATGCCATGACCGCCGACTGGTCCCGGTTGCCCTACGACGTGCTGGCTCGGATCTCGACCCGGATCACCAACGAGGTACCGGAGGTGAACCGGGTGGTCCTGGACATCACCAGCAAGCCGCCGGGCACCATCGAGTGGGAGTGACCGGGGTACCGGCGCCTCACCCGGCGGTGGGCGGCGCCGGCGGCCGGAGTGCCGGGTCGACCGGCGGGTAGGCCCCGCGCGGCACCCCCCGACCCGGCGCGGTGCCCGTGGCGTGCGGCCAGGCGGGCGCGGTGCCCGTGGCGTGCGGCCAGGCGGGCGCGTCCGGCGGCTCCTCGGGCATCAGGAACCACATGATCGGGTACGCGAGCAGCGCGACGCCCGCGGTGAGCAGGCCGGCGACCGCGAAGCACACCCGGACCAGGGTCGGGTCCACCCCGAAGTAGCGGCCGAGGCCACTGGCCACCCCGGCGATCATGCGGTCGGTGGTCGGTCGGCGGAGTTGCCGGTACGGAGCCTGTGACTGGGGTGGATAGGTCATGCCCCAACGGTCCCCGCCGACGGGGCGAACCGCCTCGGGAAGCGCCCGGATCAATACCCTGACCGACCCCTGAGGGGCGAGTCTAGTGTCAGGAATCCGACTCAGTTCACGGTCGAGACATGACGTCCGAGGAGAATTCAGACTCGTGACGATCGCGCTGGAGCCGCTTCGCAGGATTGCGGCGTACGGAGTCTGCGTCAACGGCGAGGGAAAGGTTCTGCTGGTCCGGGCCTCGCCCCGGTCCGGCACGCCGGGGGTCTGGTCGCTGCCCGGCGGTGCCGTGGACCATGGTGAGGACCCGCACCACACCGTGGTCCGGGAGACAGCCGCCGAGACCGGCCTGTCGGTCAGCGTGGCCAACCTGCGGGACGTACTCGCCGACATGCGGTCCATGCCGCACCGGGGGGTGACCATCCACACGGACCGGTTGCTCTACCAGGTGTCGGTCCGGGGCGGCAGCCTCTGTGACCGGATCGGGCAGCCGACCGACCTGGCCCGCTGGGTGACCCTGGACGAGGCGGCCCAGTTGCCGTTGCGGCCGTTCACCGCCCGCGCCCTGGGACTGCCGTCGGCGCCCATCGACCGCTGCCCGGACGAGGTGCCGGACTTCCCGTCGTTCAACGCCGTGCCCGGTCCGGACGGGCTGCACCGGGCCCAACGGTTCGCCGCGTACGCGGTGGCCACCGACCCGGTCGGCCGGGTGCTGCTGACCCGGATCGCGGACGGTTACCCGGGGGCCGGGCGCTGGCACCTGCCCGGCGGCGGCACCGACTACGGCGAGCAGCCCGGCACGGCGCTCATCCGCGAGCTCGTGGAGGAGACCGGGCAGCAGGGCCGGTTGGTCGAGCTGCTGGGCGTCGCCAGCCATCGGGACGCGGCATCGCTGGGTCCCGAGGGGTACCCGATCGACTGGCACGGGGTGCGCGCCTTCTACCGCGTGGTGATCGACGATCCGGCGCCGCTGACCGTACGCGACGTGGGTGGTTCCACCTGTGACGCTCGCTGGTTCGGCGCCGCCGAGCTGGCCGCGCTGCCCGCTGACCTGCTGACCGAGGTCACCGCCGAAGCCGTCCGCGCCGCCGGCCTGCGCTGACCGACCCGTCCGCGCCGCCGGTCCGCGCCGGGCGGGTGGCTCAACGCAACTTCGGCGAACCTGGGGGGTCCGAGCTGCCTTGACCCTCCGGGTTCGCCGATGATGTGTTGACCTGGGGGCGGCCCAGGGCGGACGGAGGGTTCGGGTGGAACGGCGGCGGCGGATCGGGGCGTACGGGCTGTGCCGGAACGGGTCGGCTGTGCTGCTGGCCCGCGCCTCGGCGCACAGCGATCTGCCCGGCGTGTGGCAGATCCCGGGCGGTGGCCTGGAGCACGGCGAGCACCCGGTGACGGCTCTGGTCCGCGAGTTCGCCGAGGAAACCGGGCTGACCGTCGAGCCCGTCCGCCTGCTGGCCGCGGTGGCCGAGGTGCGGCAGGTGCCGGATCTCGACGTGGAGTGGCACCTGGACCGGATCGTCTTCGAGGTCCGGCCGGTGTCCGGGACGCTGCGGACCGAGGCCGTGGGCACCACCGATCTCGTCCGGTGGGTCGGCTCGGCGGAGCTGTCCGGGCTGCCGCTGATGCCGTTCACCGCAGACCTGCTGGGGCAGCCGGTCACGCCGCTGTCGTCGCGGAGGCATCCCGGGGCGGGTGCCCGCCCGCGCCGTACGCTGGCTCCGGCCGTGCCCCGGCGGGGTCAACGCTTCGGGGCGTACGGGTTGGTCACCGATCCGACCGGCCGGGTGTTGCTGACCAGGATCGCCGAGGGCTATCCCGGGGCCGGCCGGTGGCACCTGCCCGGTGGGGGCACCGACCACGGTGAGCAGCCGGCCACCGGGCTGTTGCGGGAGCTGGCGGAGGAGGCCGGGCAGGTGGGTGGGCTGACCGGCCTGCTCGACGTGGACTCGTCGCACAATCCCGCCGCGCTGGGACCGGAGGGCTACCCGGTGGACTGGCACACGGTCCGGGTGGTCTACCGGGTGTCGGTTGACGCGCCCACGGAGGCCAGGGTGACCGAGGCGGCCGGGGGGTCGACGGCGGCGGCCGGTTGGTTCGCCCGGGAGGATCTCGCCGAGCTGCCGCTGACCGGGGTGACCAGCCGGATAACCAGGCAATACCTGTCATAACGCCCGCCACCACTGACCGGTTTGGATGGCTCCGGTAAACTGACCGATCGGGCGTGATCCGATGATGTGCCGTTATGCGCAGACTGAAAGGTTTGCCCGGGTCACGGCCTTGCGGGAGAAATGCGCCGCTAGCCAGCTATCGCCATCGTCCGTGGTTTGTGCGATGGTGTAGGCCGCCCAAATCGGTTACCGGGTCATGGGCCCGGTAGGAGACAGCCGGACGGCCGCCCGCGGCGGGCGGATGAGGCGTTCGGTGATGGAGGAAACGTGCCGAGAGCCCCTTGGCGCCGGCGTCGTACGGCGGACAGCCCGGGTCCCGCAGGACGCCGCTGGGCGGGTGGTCTGCGGCGGAGCGGGACGCTCGCCCGCCAGGTGCTGCTGGTCCGGGTCGGGCGGCGCGGCCACCAACCGGGTGGCGTCGCCGGTCTCGTCCGGTCGGAGCACTACCACAGCGAGGGCCACCGCCTTGCCGGCCGGTACTCGCGCAGCCGGCTGGCCGAGTCGTCCCTCGACGCGGTGCTGCCGGTCAGCCCGGCCGTCGGCCCGACAACGGCGGTGGACGAGTCCGGCACCGGGATGACCATCCCGTTGCTGCCGGGGGAGCGTACGCTCGCCCGCCGGCTGCGGTTCGCGCTGGTCAACGCCTGCACCCTGGCCAGCCTGATGCTGGGCATCACCGCCATCATGCTGGCCATGCACGACGACGTGCGGATCGCGGCGCTGTGCCTGATCGCGTGCGTGGCCTTCGACGGGTTGGACGGCGCGCTGGCCCGGCGACTCGGCGTGGCCAGCCCGTTCGGCGCCCAGATGGACTCGCTGGCCGACATGTGTTCGTTCGGTCTCGCCGCTCCGGTCGTGGTCTACGCCTCGCTGGCCGGCACCGTCTCCACCCCGGCTGCGGCGGTTGCCTGTGCCCTGGTCGCCGCGTGCGCGGCCGTTCGCCTCGCCCGGTTCAACGTCTCGCCCAAGGACGGCCGCTTCTTCTGCGGGGTGCCCACCACCATGGCGGCCGCGGTACTGGCCCTGGCCGTCCTGATCGGGCTGCCGGTCGCCGGGCTCGTCCAGGTCGCCGGTGTCGGCGCGCTCGCCTTCACCATGGTGTCGAGTTTCCCGTACGCCAAGCTGGCCCGGCTGGTCAAGCTGCCGCCGTGGCTGTGGCTGGTGCCGGTGGTCGGCGCCCTGATCGACGTGCGGGTGACGTTCGCCCTGGCGGTGCTGGCCTATCTGGTCAGCGGGCCACTGCTGTGGCTGCGCCAGCGGCGTACCGCGTGAGCTTCTGACCGCCAGCCGCACCGCGGGTGACTGTGGAAACGGGCGTTCCCGCTTCGGCGGGAACGCCCGTTCGGCGTTTCAGTTCCTCGGGGGTCAGGTTCCTCGGCGGTTCAGATCCAGCGGGCGATGACGCTGGCTCCGCCGATCACCCGGTCGCCCGGCCCGACCAGCGGTTCGGCGGCGTTCGCCGGCAGGTAGACGTCGGTCCGGGAGCCGAACCGGATCAGGCCGAATCGTTCCCCTCGGGCCAGCAGGGCGCCGACCGGCGCACGCTGGACGATCCGCCGGGCGATCAGGCCGGTACGCTGCGCCACCACCACCGTGCCGTGGTCGGTGTCCAGCACCGTGTACGCGGCGACGTTGTGCTCGGCGTCCGGGCGCATCGCGGCGGCGAAGCCGCCGTCGGCCACGAAGTAGTCGACCACCTTGCCGGCCACCGGCGACCGGTTCACGTGGACGTCCAGCACGGAGAGGAAGACCGCGATCCGCAGGAACTCGCCCGAACCGAACCGCTCGTCCTGGAGCCGCTGGACCGACAACACCTGCCCGTCGGCCGCGGCCACCACGGCGGACGGGTCCTCGGGCACGGCCCGCTCCGGGTCCCGGAAGAAGGCCGCGACCACGGGAGCGGCCAGGGCCGGCAGCAGCCAGAGCCGGGACTTCGGCCGGGTCAGCCGGGCCAGCGCGGCGAGCCCCACCGCGATGCCACCGGCGACCACCCCGTTCGAGTCGATGTGCATGCCGCGGGTCAGCGGCACACTGGAGGTGCGGTACGCGGGCGCCAGCCGGGCCGCCGTGGACACCGAAGCCGGGGTGTAGCGCAACCGGTGCACCCGCAGTGGTGGCCGGTTCCGCAGCACGAGGTCGCTGCTCACGCCGAAGAGCACCGCCTGCCGGTCGAGTTCGGCGGCGGCGCCGGCGGTCCGGCCGGGCGGAGCCGGAGCGACGACGCTGAGCACGCCACCCTCGGCGAGGTACTTCACCAGGCCGTCGATGGCGGCCCGGGCCTCGTCGGCCGTTCCGGTGAACGGCTCGGCTGCCACCACCATGTCGACCGGTTCCGCCTCGGCCAGCGAATCGACCACCCGGATCCGCTCGGTGACCCATTCGCCCCGGGCCGCGACCTGCTCGCGCAGGCCGGCGGCGCCGGTCGGCTCGGCGGGAACGACCGTGAGCGTGTCGCCCGGCAACAGCCCGTCCAGCGCCGCCGCCAGCACGGCGGAGTCGGGACCCGCCCCCACCACCAGGCCGCTCTTCGGACCTTGGTGCCGGGCGAACTCGGCGGTCAGGGCGCGGGCGGCGCGCTCACCGACGGGCACCGCCCCGGCGGGCTGACCGCCTGGCGCGACGGGGTACTGGGTCATCTCGGGCGAACTCCTCTGGGAGGTGCGGGCGATCGGACGCGGGCGGACCCGGCGCGGCGGGCCGGGCCGGGAACCTCCATCGGCCAGCATAGGCGCGAGGTCGGAGTGGCACACCGACCGCGTGGGGCCGGTCGCCCGCCGTCCGGCCGCGCCGGGTGCCACGCCGACTGTTCAGGCCGCCGCCCGCCGCCCGGCCGCGCCGGGGGTGCCACGCCGACCGCTCAGGGCCGCCGCCCGCCGCCCGGCCCGCCGGTCTCCGGAACGCCGCTGGTCGGGCGCTGCTCGTCGGTCAGGCGCTGCTCGCCGGACGGCAGCGGCTGTCCGGACGGCTCCGGGCGACCGGTGGCCGGGCTGCCCGAACGGAGCGCGGCGAGCAGACCCAGCAGACCCAGCAGGATGAGCCCGCCGGCCACGAACCAACCCACCGCCGGCAGCGCCAGATCGAGGATCTGGGCCACCAGCCACCAGACAGTGATGATCAGGAAGAGCGCGCCGAAGATCAGCGAAACCCCGTCGGTCCGGTGTGCCTTCATCGGATCACCTCCACGTCTCCCGCGTCGACACGGACGTCCAGCCGCAGCTTCCCGCCGCCGGCACCGTCCGGGCCGAGGTCGGTCACCGATCGGCTCTGGTCGTTGACCCCACTCCATCGGGTGTTGAACACCCGCGCCTCACCGGCGTTGATGTCGGCGGTCGCCGTCACGTCGACGTTGGCTGGCACGAGCACCCGCAGGTGACCGAACCGGATCCGTACCGCCACCGGCGCGTCCTGACCGGTGAAGTCCACCTGTCGCAGGTCCAGGGTCGCGTCGCCGAAGGAGTTGGCGTACCGGTCCGCCAACTCGGAGTAGTTGGTCGGAGTCCAGGTCACCTGCCCCTCCTGGTCGCTGTCGATCGTGGACGACTCGGCCAGCGTGGTGATGCCGAGCGCCGCGGTGGCGACCAGGCCGAGCGCGATGAGCCAGCGGGCCCGGCCGAACCAGGCGCCCACCAGCAGGCCCAGTCCGATGGTCACGAGGGCCGCGGCGAAGTAGCCCGAGGTGGTCACCGGGACCGCGTTGGTGAGGTCGAGCACCGTGACGATGCCGATGGCCACGAAGACCAGCGAGAACGTGGCGGCGCCGAGCGGGGAACGTTCCCGGGGCGGCTTCGGCGGGCGTGGTGCCGGGCCGGGTGGTGGGTACGGCGGGGCCACCGCGGTGGCATCCGGACCGTGCGGCGCGTACGGGCCGCGCGGGGCGAACGGAGGCCGGTACCCGCGGTCCAGCGTCGGACCGAGCGGGGTGGCCGCCGGGAACTCGGCGGTACCCGGATGGCCGGTCGGCCCGGGGTAGGTGGCGACCGGCGGCGCCGGTGGGCTCAACCACGCCGTGGCGGTCTCGCCCGGTGCGCCGCCCGGCGGCGGAACCACCGGTTGGCCGGGTCCCCCCTGACCCGGCCAACCGGCGCCGGGTTGCGCCCCCGGTGCGGCGGGCGGCCCGGCCGGTTGACCCAGCCGGCGACCACCGTTGCGGTTGAGCAGGAGCGCGCCCCCGATGACGATCGCCGCGCCGAGCAGCACCGCGCGGAACCGGTCCGTCACGATCAGCCCGAACATCACCGCAACCAGTACCCCGAGCACGAGCACGGTGATCGGCTGCATGCTGGACCGACCACGGCCGAGCACGGATTCCACAGGTGAGGCGGTGTCCCCCTCCGCCGGGATGGTCAGCCAGGCGGCCAGGTAGACCAGGATCCCGATCCCCCCGAAAAACCCCAGAACCGCCAGCAGTACGCGCCAGAGCACCGGGTCGGTGTTGGTGGCCCGGCCGATGGCGGCGCAGACTCCGGCCAGGTACCGCCCCTCGCGGGGCCGGACCAGGCCGTACCGGGAACTGAAGCTGGCGCCCGTGGGTGGCGGCCCGGCCTGCTGTCGGGGTGCCTCCCAGCCCGGTCCGGTCGGGGGCGGTTCGGCACCGGAACCCGGGTATCCGGCCGTGCCGCCCGGATGACCCGCCCCGCCGCCCGGCGGTGGCGTCGCGCTGCCGGGTGGAGCGGCCGGCGGTGGCGTCGCGCCACCCGGCGGAGCGGCCGGCGGCGGCAGGGTGCCGGCACCGCGCTCCGGTTGTGGCGCGGCGGTGGGCGGCACCCCGGCGGTTGGTAGCGGGGCGGTTGGTGACGGTGGGGTGGCCGAGGGCGTGGCGGCCGGTGCTGGCGCGATCAGCGCGGTGGTCTCATCGTCCGTCGGTCCGACGGGGTCGTGGACGTCGCGCAGGGTCGGCTCGTCGGCTCCGCCGAAGCTCGGCTCGCTTCGCTCGGCGGACGGGGGACTGGCCGGGGCCGACGGGGCGCCCGGCGTCTCCTCCGGCGTCCCGTCCCGGCGTGGCTCGGCGGGTTGGTCGGTCATGCTCCGATAGTGGCCCGCCGGCCGCCCCGGTGACCTCCGGAGTCGACCCTGACGGGACCCTGAGATTGCCCGGCGGGCAAAGTCCGGGGCGTCCCCGTGGTGGCCGCCCGTCCGGCGTGTGACGATCGACGTGACCGGTGGTGGTCGACGTTCCCGGTGGTGGTCGACGTTCTGGGCCCCTGCCGGCCCGACCAACGCATCGCGGCCGGCCCCGCCGGTTTCCGGACCGGTTCAGCAGCACCGGACCGGTTCAGCAGCACCAGACCGGGGTCCAGCGGCAACGGTTCCACGACGACCGGTTCCAGCGGGACCGGCCCCACCACGACCAGGGAGCTACCGATCAGCATCGTCACCGAGTCGCCCCGGCTCTACCGGGTGCGCGACCATCGCATGGTGGCCGGCGTCGCCGCCGGGATCGCCCAGCACCTGGGCATCTCGGTGCTGCGGGTCCGGATCGCCTTCGTGGTGCTGCTCGGGTTCAGCGGGCTCGGGCTGCTGCTGTACGCGGCCTTCTGGGCGGTCGTGCCACTGCGGCCGGGCGCCGCGGAGCCGACGCCGCGCCGGGATCTCGTTCAACTGCTGCCGTTCGTGGCCATCGGGCTCGGCATGATCATGATCCAGGTGCTGCTGTTCGACTCGGTCGGGGTGGCCAGCACCGCGGGCTGGCTGGTGGCGATCATCGCGATCGGCGCGGGCGTCATCTGGCACCAGTCGGCACCCGAACGGCGCCGGCAGTGGAACGGCGCGGTGCCGTGGTTGGGTGCGGTCGTCGAGGAGAGCGACCGGCGCGCGTTCGTGCTGCGCTTCATCGGCGGCGGGGTGCTGGTCGCGGTGGGGATCATCGGCATCGCGGCGGTCTACTCACCGCAGCAGAACTTCGACGCCGTCCTGTACGGGGTGATCTTCGCGCTGGTCGGCCTGGCCGGGGTCGGCGTGGTGGCCGCCCCGGTGCTCTGGCGGACCTACAACCAGTTGCGGGCCGAGCGGGAGGGCCGGATCCGTGAGCAGGAACGGGCCGAGCTGGCCGCGATGGTCCACGACCAGGTGCTGCACACGCTCGCCCTGATCCTGCGCAACGCCAGCGACGTGAAGACCGTGCAGCGGTTGGCCCGGGGTCAGGAGCGGTCGCTGCGGAACTGGCTGTACAAGCCCACCGCCTCGCCCAACGAGCGGCTGGCGGCCGCGCTGGAACAGGCCGCGGCCGAGGTGGAGGACACCTACGCGATCAGCGTCGAGGCGGTCGTCGTGGGTGACCGGGAGACCGACGAGCGGGTCGACGCGCTGGTCGCGGCCGCCCGCGAGGCGCTGGTGAACGCCGCCCGGCACGCCAAGGTGCAGACGGTGTCGCTCTACGCCGAGGTCGAACCGGAACAGATCAGCGTTTTCGTCCGGGACCGGGGCGCCGGCTTCGACCCGGCGACCGTGGGGGATCACCGGCACGGGGTCCGTGGTTCCATCATCGGGCGGATGGACCGGCACGGCGGGCGGGCGGAGGTCCGCAGCGAGCCGGGCGCGGGTACGGAGATCCGGCTGACACTGCCAACGCCCGGCGACCGTACCGCCACAGGAAAGGACAAATGACCATGAGCGAGCGGCCTATGGAGCCGGCGGCCGGGGAGCAGATCCCGGACCGTCCGTTGCGGGTGTTCCTCGTCGACGACCATGCCATGTTCCGGGCCGGGGTACGCGCCGAACTCGGCGCGCACGTCGAGGTGATCGGGGAGGCCAGCAGCGTGGCGGAGGCGGTCACCCGGATCGGCACGACGACGCCCGACGTGGTGCTGCTCGACGTACACATGCCGGATGGCGGTGGTCGCGCGGTGCTGGACGCCGTCCGGCGGAGCCATCCCCAGGTGAAGTTTCTGGCGCTGAGTGTTTCGGACGCCGCCGAGGACGTCATCGGGCTGATCAGGGCGGGCGCCCGGGGGTATGTCACGAAGACGATCTCCCCGGACGAGTTGGCCGCCGCGATCCGCCGGGTGGCCGATGGTGACGCCGTGTTCAGCCCGCGGCTCGCCGGGTTCGTCCTGGACGCCTTCGCGGCCCGACCGGACGCCCCGGTCGCCGACCCGGAGCTGGACCAGCTGACCAACCGGGAGCGTGAGGTGCTGCGGCTGCTGGCCCGGGGATACGCCTACAAGGAGATCGCCAAGGAGCTGTTCATCTCCATCAAGACCGTGGAGACGCACGTCTCGAACGTGCTCCGGAAGCTGCAGATGTCCAACCGGTACGAGTTGTCCCGGTGGGCCGCCGACCGTCGGCTGGTGTGAACTTTTCCCAACTCAAGCGATGGTACCAATGGTACAGATGTGACTAGTGTGGCAGTTCACTACTGACAGACGACGCTATCTGTGCTGAAATCCCCTTCGCGTCGCGGAATGGCCGACCGTTCGGCTCGACTTCGCCGCCGTCCCGGCCTCTGCCGACGCTGCGTCCTGCCGCCCCGCCCACGAGGTGGGGCGGACCCCTGGGGAGAGGTAGTCATCCTGATGTTCGGAAGCACCCCCGCGCGCTGGGGCCGAACCGCCCTGGCCGCGATCGCCGGTGCCGCGCTGACCTTCGGCGCCACCGGCCCGGCCGCCGCCGAGCCGCCCGCCACCGGTGTGCCATCCACGGTGGGTGGCAGCTCGGTCACCCTGAAGCTCGATGGCAAGAAGATGACCACGTCGGCCTTCAACCTGAAGGTCGACGGCGAGTCGGTAACCGCGTTCTGCATCGACTTCCACACCAACATCGCGTTGGGTAAGGAGTACACCGAGGGCACCTGGGACGCCTCCGAGGTGCAGAATCTCGGCAAGGTGCAGTGGGTGTTGACGCACGGTTACCCGAACGCGGACGCCGACGCGCTGCTCGCGGCGGCCCACGCCACCCTGCCGGCGGGCACCGACGACAAGACCGAGAAGAAGCTGCTGTACTTCGGCACCCAGACCGCCGTGTGGCACTTCAGTGACGGCGTCGAGTTGGGCGAGTACGTCGCCAGCGGGAATCTCACCGAGCCGCAGTACCAGGTGATCAGCAGCATCCAGAAGTACCTGGTGGCCAACGCCACCGACGTGCCGGAGCCCAAGCCGGCGCTGACCATCCAGCCCGGCAAGGTGACCGAGGTGGCCGTCGGGTCGAAGGCCGGCCCGTTCACCGTCACCGGTCCGGCCGGCGAGATCAAGCTGACCGTCGAGGGTGGCCAGGCGGTCGACGCCGACGGAAAGGCGATCACCAGCACCGCCAACGGAGAGAAGTTCTGGCTGACCAGCGAGGGCGCTGGCACGGTCTCGGTGACCGCGACCGGTTCCGGATCGGTCTCCTTCGGCCGGGTCTTCCTCTACACCGGTGGCAAGGCGCAGAAGCTGATCCTCGGTGGCACCACGGGTGAGCAGGTCACGGCGAAGGCCCAGGCCAGCTTCGTGGCGGCGGCCACGCCGAGCGCGAGCGCCAGCGCGCCGGGTGCCGGCGCCGGGGGCCCGGCGTTGCCGGTCACCGGCTCGTCCACCGGTGTCGTCGTCGGGATCGGCCTGGTGCTGTTGGCCGCCGGTGCGGTGGCGGTGCTGATCGTCCGCCGTCGCCGGGTGCGGTTCACCGTCTGATCCGCGTACCCCTCACGGTGCCCTCGACGCCACGGCGTCGAGGGCACCGTCCATTGTGGGCCGGCGGCGAACACGCTCCGTAATGATGACGGGCGTCGTTGTGGACACGTTCCGTAACTGGCTCCGCCGGTCGCGGTGAACGTGCCCCGTTGCGACGGGCACGATCCGTTACGGCCCACGCGATCCGCCGGGTTGAACACGTCAGGTGAGCAAGTCATCTCGTTGAGTGTCATCGCGGGGGTAAAAAGCTGATGGTGATTGATATTACGTTTCCTCGGGTCGACCGAGGGTGCTGGAAAAACCGCTGGCCAGGATGCTCTGGATGAGGTAATGAGCAGCCTGGGAATCTCGAAGGGGCGGCGGGCGACTAACGTTCCGGTAACACGGCTTTCGGTACGAGGCGTGCCGGTGTCACAGTTGCACCGCTTGCCCCGCCCCTCGAGTGAGCCGCCTTCGCTGGCCCGGACCGCTACGGCTAACCTTTGCCCGTCGTCGCAGATCCGGGGCTTTTCGGCGCCGGCCTTCGAGTGACGGGTGAGCCGAACGGATCGCCGGTGCGTCTGGGTGCCGGCTTCTTCCGTGACAGCCTTTCCCGGCGTCCGCGAACCGCGTGTGGACCGTCGGCGCGTCCTGCCCGCATGTGCGGAGCGTGACGGAAACCCAGGTAGAAGGAATTGAGGAGGCTTGGCGAGAATGAGGGTCTCGAAGCGAGTGGGTGCGGTCGCGCTGGGCGCGGCCCTCGTACTCACCGCGGCAGGCTGTGGCAGCGGGGGCGGCAGCGATGACGCCGGCGGCGGCACCGCGAGCGGCTCCATCACGCTCGACAACGTCGAGCCGGAGTCTCCGCTGGTCCCGGCCAACACGAACGAGACCGGTGGCGGCAACGTCATCGACAACCTGTGGGCCGGCCTGGTCCGTTACCCGAACGACGGTGGGGCGCCGGTCAACCTGGTCGCCGACTCGATCCAGACGGGCGACTCCAAGGTCTACACCATCAAGATCAAGCAGGGCCTGAAGTTCCACGACGGCACCGAGGTCAAGGCGCACAACTTCGTTGACGCCTGGAACTGGGGCGCCTACTCGCCGAACGGCGCCAAGAGCGCGTCGTTCTACAGCGACATCGACGGCTACGCCGATGTCCACACCGAGGACCCGGACGCGGACGGCCCGAAGAAGGCCGATAAGCCGAAGACCGACAAGATGAAGGGCCTCAAGGTCGTCAACGACTACACCTTCGAGGTCACGTTGTCGTCGCCCTTCTCGATCTTCCCGGTCAAGCTCGGCTACAGCGCGTTCTACCCGATGCCGGACGCCTTCTTCAAGCCCGGGGTCAAGCCGGACGACTTCGGCAACCACCCGATCGGCAACGGTCCGCTGAAGTTCGTCTCCTGGCAGCACAACGCCGACATCAAGCTGACCCGGTTCGACGACTACCAGCTCGACAACAAGGTCAAGGTCAAGGACGTCACCTACAAGCTGTACAACAGCTCGGACTCCGCGTACCAGGACCTGGTGTCGGGCAACCTGGACTTCCTGCAGCAGGTGCCGGTCTCGGCGCTCGCCGGTGACAAGTGGAAGACCGACCTCGCCGACCGCACCATCAACGTTCCGGTGCCGACCTCCGCGAAGATCGACTTTCCGTTCTACGACCAGAAGTTCAAGAACGTGAACCTCCGCAAGGCGGTTTCGCTGGCCGTCGACCGGGCACTGATCACCGACAAGGTGTTCTCCGGGTCCAAGAAGCCGGCCAACAGCTGGGCCAACCCGCTGACCGCCGGTGCCAAGGACGGCAACTGCACGGTCTGCGAGTACAACAAGGACCAGGCCAAGAACCTCCTGGCCCAGGCCGGTGGCTGGACCGGAACCATGAAGTTCTATTACAACGGTGACCGGGACCACAAGGACTGGATGGACGCCGTGGCCAACAGCGTGTCCACCACGCTGGGCATCGACGCCAAGGCCGTCCCGATCGCCACCAACGCGCAGTTCCGCCAGCAGATCAACGCGCACAAGATGGACGGTCCGTACCGGGCGGCCTGGCAGCAGGACTACCCGGACGTGGAGAACTGGCTCGGCCCGCTGTTCGTGACCAACGGCAGCTCGAACAACGGCCAGTACAGCAACACCCAGGTGGACACGCTCTACCGCGAGGGTGTGGCGGCGCCGAGCGTCGAGGCGGCGCACGAGAAGTTCGCCCAGGCGATCGCCGTGGTCGACCAGGACGTCCCGTCGATCCCGGTGTACTTCTACAACCAGCAGTCGGGCTACTCCGAGAAGATCAAGCACGCCGAGACCACCTCCAAGGGTCCGATCGATCTGTCCACGGTCGAGCTCAGCTAGGCGGCTCAACGTGCCGGTCCGGCCTTTCGAACGGAAGGCCGGACCGGGACGGTCCCGCTGTCGAGGGCGCGTGATCCGCGTCCTCGACACCGTCTCGCCATCTCGTGCCGGGCAGCCGGCGCGTTCTTTCTGGAGGACCACCCATGGGCCGTTACCTGTTGAGACGGCTTCTCCAACTAGTCCCGGTCTTCATCGTGACCACCTTCATGATCTACGTGCTGATCTGGTGGGTGCCCGGCGACCCCTTCGCGGGTAAGTGCGGCGAACGCCCGTGCCCGGACAGCTACGTCCAGATGATGACCCACAAGTACCACCTGGACCAGAACGTGTTTCTGCAGTACGGCAACTACATGAAGGCGCTGCTGCAGGGGGACTTCGGCACCACGTACAGCGGTCGCTCGGTCAACGACATCATCGCTCAGGCGTACCCCAACACCCTGAAGCTGGCCCTGGTCGCGATCCTCGTCGAGGCGCTGATCGGCATCACCGCCGGCGTACTCACGGGTCTTCGCCGCAACGGCTTCGCCGACAACCTGGTGCTGGTGTCCACGCTGTTCCTGATCGCGCTGCCGACCTTCGTCACCGGCTTCGTGCTGCAGTGGCTGTTCGGCGTGCAGTGGGGGCTGGTGAAGCCGACCGTCTCGTCCGGCGCGCCGTTCTCCCAGCTCATCATCCCGGGGTTCGTGCTCGGCAGCACGTCGATGGCGTACATCGCCCGACTCGCCCGCACCAGCATCGCCGAGAACCGGCGGGCCGACTACGTGCGGACGGCGATCGCGAAGGGCCTGCCCATGCGTCGCGTCGTCGGGGTCCACCTGCTGCGTAACTCGATGATTCCGGTGCTGACGTTCCTGGGCACCGACATCGGTGGCCTGATGGGTGGCTCGATCGTCACCGAGGGCATCTTCAACATCAACGGAATCGGCGGCCAGGTCTACCGCGCCATCTTCACCAAGGAGAACGCGACGGTGGTCTCCATCGTCGTGATCCTGGTGATCGTCTTCCTGCTGGCGAACCTCCTGATCGACCTGCTGTACGCCGCCCTCGACCCGAGGATCCGCTATGAGTGACCCGACGACCGGCTCGATGGTGACCACCCCGCCGGCCGACCAGCCCGCCGTCGTCGGCGGCGCGCCGCTCGACACCAGCCGGCAGGACAAGCCACGCGGCCTGCTCGGCGACGCCTGGCGGGACATGCGCCGCAAGCCGCTGTTCTGGATCTCGGCCACCTTCATCCTGCTGTTCCTGCTGATGGCCGCCTTCCCGTCGCTGTTCACCTCGATCGACCCGAACGCCAGCGACCTCAACCGCAGCCGGGTCGAGCCCAGCGGCGCCGCCTGGTTCGGGTACGACGTCCAGGGCCACGACGAGTTCGCCCGGACGATCTACGGCGCCCGTGCCTCGATCATCGTCTCGGTGCTGTCGACACTCGGTACGGTGCTGGTCGGCGGGACCATCGGCATGCTCGCCGGTTTCCGCGGCGGCTGGGTCGACGCGCTGCTGTCCCGGATCGGGGAGGTCTTCTTCGGCCTGCCGTTCGTGCTCGGGGCCATCGTGATCCTCAGCACGTTCAACGCGCCGGGTTCGGACAGCGGGACGTTCAAGATCATGGCGCTGGTCATCGCCTCGCTGGTCCTGCTGAGTTGGCCGGTGTCGATGCGGATCATGCGGTCCTCGGTGCTGGCCACCAAGCAGGCCGACTACATCCTGGCGGCCCGGGCGATGGGGGCGAGCAACAGCCGCATCATCTTCAAGCACCTGCTGCCCAACTGCCTGGCACCGGTGCTGGTCTACTCGACGATCCTGATCGGCACGTTCATCGGCGTCGAGGCGACGCTGTCCTTCCTGGGCGTCGGCCTACAGCCGCCGGTGGTGTCCTGGGGCGTCATGATCAGCGAAGCCCGTACCTGGATCCGGGTCTCGCCGTTCCTGTTGTTCTTCCCGGCCTCGTTCCTCGTCGTCGCGGTCCTCAGCTTCGTCACGCTCGGCGAGGCCGTACGCGAGGCGCTCGACCCCAAGCTCCGCTAGGAGAGAGTTCGTTGTCCGAGATAACTGTGTCCCAGCGGTCCCGACCGGGTGCCGAGGGTCCGGGGCGTCCGTCCGGCCGGCTGCTGGAGGTCGAGGACCTCCGGGTGGAGTTCCGCACCCGGGACGGTGTCGCCAAGGTCATCAACGGGGTGACCTACCACGTCGACGCGGGGGAGACCCTCGCCGTGCTCGGCGAGTCGGGTTCCGGCAAGAGCGTGACCGCCCAGACCATCATGGGCATCCTCGACTCGCCACCCGGGTTCGTCACCGGCGGCTCGATCCGCTTCCACGGCCGGGACATGCTGAAGATGTCCGGCGAGCAGCGCCGCCGCATCCGCGGCGACGGCATCGCCATGGTCTTCCAGGACTCGCTCTCGGCGCTGAACCCCGTCTTCACCGTCGGGTTCCAGATCGCCGAGCAGTTCCGGGTCCGGCAGGGGATGGGTCGCGGCGCCGCCAAGAAGCGCGCCATCGAGATGCTCGACCTCGTCAAGATCCCGAACGCCCGGCAGCGGGTGAACGAGTACCCGCACCAGTTCTCCGGCGGTATGCGCCAGCGCGTCATGATCGCCATGTCGCTGGCGCTGGATCCCGAGGTGCTGATCGCCGACGAGCCCACCACCGCGCTGGACGTCACCGTGCAGGCCCAGATCATGGACCTGCTGGCGGAGTTGCAGCGGGAACGCCGGATGGGTCTGATCCTGATCACCCACGACCTCGGCGTGGTCGCCGACGTCGCGGACCGGATCGCGGTGATGTACGCGGGGCGGATCGTCGAGGAGGCGGACGTCCACGAGCTGTACGCCAACCCGGCCCACCCGTACACCGTTGGCCTGCTCGAGTCGATCCCCCGGATCGACGAGAAGGGCCAGCAGCTACGGACGATCAAGGGGCTGCCGCCGAACCTCATGCGGATCCCCACGGGCTGCCCGTTCCACCCGCGCTGCCCGATGGCGCAGCCGGTCTGCCGGGAGAAGGTGCCCCCGCTGCTGACGCTCGGTCCCACCCGGGCCAGCGCCTGCCACTTCGCCGAGGAGCTGGTTAACCGTGGCTGAGAAGATCCTCGAGGTACGCAACCTGGTCAAGCACTATCCCGTGACCCGGGGTGTGGTGTTCCGGAAGACCATCGGACAGGTACGGGCCGTCGACGGCGTCTCCTTCGACCTGCACCAGGGCGAGACACTGGGCATCGTCGGTGAGTCCGGCTGTGGCAAGTCGACCCTGTCCCGGCTGCTGATGAGCCTGGAGCCGCCGACCGGTGGACAGGTGCTCTACAAGGGCCGCAGCATCACCTCGATGAAGGGCGGCCAGCTGCGCCGGCTGCGTCGCCAGATCCAGCTGGTCATGCAGGACCCGTACACCTCGCTGAACCCGCGGATGACGGTGGGCGACCTGATCGGGGAGCCGTTCGAGATCCACTCCGAGGTGGCCCCGCGCGGCAGCCGGCGCCGGCGGGTCCAGGAACTGCTGGACCTGGTCGGGCTGAACCCCGAGCACATCAACCGGTACCCGCACCAGTTCTCCGGCGGGCAGCGGCAGCGGATCGGCATCGCCCGCGCGCTCGCCCTGCGGCCGGAGATCATCATCTGTGACGAGCCGGTCAGCGCGCTCGACGTGTCGATCCAGGCGCAGGTGATGAACCTGCTGGAGAAGTTGCAGGGCGAGCTGGGACTGTCGTACGTCTTCATCGCGCACGACCTGTCCGTGGTCCGGCACCTGTCGGACCGGGTGGCCGTGATGTACCTCGGCAAGATCGCCGAGATCGGCACCGAGGACGAGATCTACGAGCGGCCGACCCACCCGTACACCCAGGCACTGCTGTCCGCGGTGCCGGTGCCGGACCCGAGGAGCCGGGAGCACAAGGCGATCATCCGGCTGACCGGGGACGTACCCTCGCCGGCCAACCCGCCCTCGGGCTGCCGGTTCCGGACCCGGTGCTGGAAGGCGCAGGAGATCTGCGCCCAGGAGGAGCCGGCGCTCGTCCAGCGCCGGGACACCGACCACCCCAGCGCGTGCCACTTCGCCGAGAAGCGGGAGATCGTCGCCAGCCACGACGCCTGACCGTCCTCAGCCACGGCTGCGGCGGCGGTGTCGCCGCCGTCCGGACCGGCTGTCGGGCGGGCTGGACCGGCTGTCGGGCCCGCGCCGGACCGGCGCGGCGGGTCACCGGCGACGGATACCGCCGACTCCGTTGCACAGGGTCTGTCCACCCGGACAGACCCTGTGCAACGTTCGGGGGCTGGTGCGGTGCCCTGACGGTCGCTCAGCAGCGGGCCGGTTGGCTGGCGCCACCCGGCTCCGTTGGCTGTCGGGGCCGCTCAGAGCGGGCCGCGACCGGCGCGCAGCAGCAGCAGGCCCAGCTGGGTACCGTCGGCGCCCAGCGCGTCCCGGAAGCGGTCCAGGATCTGACGTTCGCGGGCCAGGACCAGCCGCGTGCCGCCCGAGGCCACCCGGGTGGCGCCGACCTGCCGGGACAGTTCCGCGCGTTCCTGCCAGAGCGCGATGAGGGCGTTGTCGATCTCGTCGATCCGGTCCCGCAGCGCGGTGATGCGCTCGGCCGCCACCGGCGACGCGCTGCCGGTTCCGGAGGCTGCTCCGGCGGCCTGGGGGCCACCGGGCGTCAGTACGGCTGGTCCGCCGACGGTGCTGGCGGACTCGGCCGGGCCGGCCGGATCAGCCGGTACGGTCCGGACAGGCGAGGTGGAACCGGATGCCTGGTCGGCGAGGTGCGTAGGCATGGCTGCTCCTTGAAGCGGTCGGGCCGCCGGAGTTCCCGATTTCCCGAAGCGAAAAGCCCCGGGCTCTGGGAGCCCGGGGCTTTTCGTAGGTCTGTGATCAGGCGCGACCTACGGCTGCCGGACTCCCGGAGCCGTAGTAAAAGTAGCTGCGCACCTGCCTTGTCACGTCGTCGAGTATGCCTACTCCGTCGGGCCGGGCGCAACCTGTTCCACGTAATAGGACGCGCCCCGGCCGAGGTGCCCGGCCGGGGCGCGGCGCGGCTCAGCCCAACCGGGTGATCCGGTTGGCCGGTCCGGGGGCCACCGGAGAATTGCCGCCCAGGTAGCCGACCAGGGCATCCACGTCGAAACCGGGCGCGGTGGTCCGGCCGGTGCCGTCCCGCAGGAGGGTGAAACCGTCACCCCCGTTGGCCAGGAAGTCGTTGGTGGTGACCCGGTAGCTGGCCGCCGGGTCGATCGGGGAACCGTTCAGGGCCAGGTTGCTGACCCGGTCACCGGCCGCCCGGGTGCCGTCGTACGAGTAGGTGAAGCCGGCCGACACCTGCAGGACCTTCTGCTGGGTCTGTCCGCCGTACCCGACGAACTGCTGCTCCAGGACGTTCCTGAGCTGCGCCCCGGTGAGGGTCTGGGTGACCACCAGGTTGTTGAACGGCTGGACGGTGAACGCCTCGCCGTAGGTGACCTGGCCCGGCGCCTCGCCCCCGGCGGAGTTCCCGTACGTCAGGGAGGCCCGGATGCCGCCGGGATTCATCAGCGCGAGCTGGGCGCCGTCGTTCTTCGTCCAGGCCAGCTGGGCATCGGCGATCACGTCGCCGAGCGGGCTCTCCTGGTTCGGCTGGACGTCGCGGACGATGTCCCCGGCGATCGAGCCGACGATCCGGTTGGCGATCGGCGCGACGGCGGTGCGGTACTTGTCGGCGAGCTGCTTGGCGGCCGGATCGACCAGCTCGGGGTTGAGCACGTACGTCCCGGCCGGGGTCTTCTGGTAGCTGCCGTCCGGGTTGCGGACGCCGTTCTCGACGATGACGTTGTGCGCGGCGATGTCGGTGAACCGGCCGGTCCGCCGGTCCAGCGTGTAGTCGATGTCGGTGATCAGCTGGCCGTTGGTGCCGGCGCTGGTGACCACGCTGTCCGCGCCCGAGGAGTTGGGCAGCTTGCAGGAGTACCACTTGTGGGTGTGCCCGGAGACCACCAGGCCGAACTCGGGGTTCAGCCCCTTGACGATGTCGACGATCGGGCCGGAGAAGTTGGCGCAGTCCGAGATGCCGATCGGGTTCGGCGGCGCGGCCTGGGAGCCACCCTCGTGGACCAGCAGCACCTGGGCCTTGACGCCGAACAGCCGCAGCAGGCCACCCCACTTGTTGGCGGTCTCGACCTCGTCGGCGAACCGTACGTTGGTGATGCCGGCCGGGTTGACGATCCCGGCGGTGCCCTCCAGGGTCACGCCCACGAAGCCCACCGGTACGCCGTCGATGAACTTGATGTCGATCGGGGGCAGGATCGGCAGGCCGGTCTTCCGGTCGATCGTGTTGGCGGCCAGGTAGTGGAACTTGGCCCCGGCGAACCCGTCGCCGTCCTGGCAGCCGTCGGTCGGGTGGCACCCGCCGCGCTGCATCCGCAGCAGCTCGGTGACGCCCTCGTCGAACTCGTGGTTGCCGACGGAGCTGACCTGCAACCCGATCTGGTTCATCAGCTCGATCGTCGGCTCGTCGTGGAAGGCGGCGCTGACCAGGGGACTGGCGCCGATCAGGTCACCCGCGCCCACCGTGGTGGTGACCCGGCCCTCGGCGGTGGCCTCGGCGCGCAGCCGCTTCAACCAGGTGGCCAGGTATTCGACGCCACCGGCGGGGGTGCCGTTGACCGTCGCGCCGCTGCCGCCCGGCGGGTCGATGGCGCCGTGGAAGTCGTTGTAGCTGAGGAACTGCCCCTTGACCGGCTGGCCGAGCGGCGATCCGTAGGAGACGGAGACCGGGGCGTACGCCCCAACCGGAGTGGGCGTGGTCCGGGGGGTGCCACCGGTGGCCAACGGCGCGGCGCCGAGGACGGCGAGCGCGAGAGCGGGGGCCGCGAGGTGGCGCAGCACCGCCCGTCCGCGCGGGCGCGGGAAACTCATGGTGTGGGTCCAATCGGATCTGGGGAGGGATCTTCAACTCCCCGGTCATCGTTCTCGACCGGGCCCGAACGCGCCAGACCAGACGGGTGACGACTTCGTGGCCGATCGGTGTGGGATGACCAGCGGCGTCGATGTTAATGGGGGGCCCTTGCTCTACCGGAAGCGATAACGGGGGGCCCTTCCTTACCTCGGGGCGGTTGGGGCGTCGGGGGATGTCCGACTGCGGGCATAGACTCGCGAGGCGATGCGTGCTCTCTTCGAACCCCCACCCAGCACCCCCCGGCCGTCCGGGGGGCCGGCCACCACCGACCCCCGGTCGTCCGGGCAACCGGCCCCCGCCGGCCCCTGGCCGTCCGGCGCGGCGGTCCCGACCCGCCCCGGCGCCGTGCGCCTGGACGCCGCCGCCCTGCTGGCCGGGCTCAACGGCCCGCAGCGCGACGCGGTCACCCATTCCGGCAGCCCGCTGCTGATCGTGGCGGGGGCGGGCTCGGGCAAGACCCGGGTGCTGACCCACCGCATCGCGTACCTGCTGGCCGCCCGGGACGTACACCCCGGCGAGATCATCGCGATCACCTTCACCAACAAGGCCGCCGGGGAGATGAAGGACCGGGTGGCCGCCCTGGTGGGGCCGCGCGCCCGGCTGATGTGGGTGTCGACCTTCCACAGCGCCTGCGTGCGGATCCTGCGGGCCGAGCACGAGCACGCCGGGTTGAAGTCCACCTTCTCGATCTACGACGCGGACGACTCGCGCCGGCTGATGCAGATGGTGGCCCGGGAGCTGGATCTCGATCCCAAGCGCTACCCGGCCCGGGCACTGGCCGCGCAGGTGTCCAACCTGAAGAACGAGCTGGTCGACCCCGAGGATTTCGCCGCCCGCGCCAAGGGGCCGAACGAGCGGGCGGTCGCCGAGGCGTACCCGCTCTACCAGCGGCGACTGGCCGAGGCGCACGCGCTGGACTTCGACGACCTGATCATGACCACGGTCAACCTGCTCCGGGCCCACCCGCACGTCGCCGAGAGCTACCGGCGCCGGTTCCGGCACGTCATGGTCGACGAGTACCAGGACACCAACCACGCCCAGTACGCGCTGGTGAAGGAGCTGGTCGGCAGCGCCGACGACCCGAGCGGCCTGCCACCGGGCGAGCTGTGCGTGGTGGGCGACGCCGACCAGTCGATCTACGCCTTCCGGGGCGCCACGATCCGCAACATCCTGGAGTTCGAGCGCGACTTCACCGACGCCCGCACCATCCTGCTGGAGCAGAACTACCGCTCCACCCAGACGATCCTGAACGCCGCCAACGCGGTCATCGACAACAACACCTCCCGCAAGCCCAAGCGGCTGTGGAGCGAGGAGGGTGCGGGCGAGCAGATCGTCGGGTACGTCGCGGACACCGAGCACGCCGAGGCGGACTGGGTGGCCCGGGAGATCGACCGGCTGGTCGACGCCGACCAGACCCGGCCGGGCGACGTCGCGGTGTTCTACCGCACCAACGCCCAGTCCCGGGTCTTCGAGGAGGTCTTCATCCGGGTCGGCCTGCCGTACAAGGTCGTCGGCGGAGTCCGGTTCTACGAGCGCAAGGAGGTCCGCGACGCGCTGGCCTACCTGCGGGCCGTGGTGAACGACGACGACACGGTGAGCATCCGGCGGATCCTCAACACCCCGCGCCGGGGCATCGGCGACCGGGCCGAGGCGTGTGTCGAGGCACTGTCCAACCGGGACCGGATCTCGTTCGGCGCCGCGCTGCGCCGGGCCGGGGACGCCCCCGGGATCTCGACCCGCGCCGCCAACGGCATCGGCGACTTCGTGGCGCTGCTCGACGAGGTACGCGAGCTGGCCGCCACCGCGCCGCCGGAGGACGTCCTGGAGGCCGTGCTGACCCGCTCGGGTTACCTCACCGAGCTGGAGGAGAGCCTCGACCCGCAGGATGCCGGCCGGGTGGAGAACCTCCAGGAGCTCGTGAGCGTGGCCCGGGAGTACACCGAGCGGGTCGAGGCGCAGGCCGAGGAGGACGGTCCGGGCGCCAGCCTGGCGGGCTTCCTGGAACAGGTGGCGCTGGTGGCCGACGCCGACCAGATTCCGGTCTCGCCTGACTCGACGCCGGGCGGCGCCGAGGACGACGACCTGCCCTACCCGGGCGTGGTCACCCTGATGACCCTGCACACCGCCAAGGGGCTGGAGTTCCCGGTGGTGTTCCTCACCGGACTGGAGGACGGGGTCTTCCCGCACCTGCGCTCGCTGGGCGACACCCGGGAGCTGGAGGAGGAGCGGCGGCTGGCGTACGTCGGCATCACCCGGGCCCGCCAGCGGCTCTACCTGTCCCGCTCGGTCACCCGGTCGGCGTGGGGCCAGCCCTCCTACAACCCGCCCTCCCGGTTCCTGGAGGAGCTGCCACCCGACCTGGTCCGCTGGGAGCGGCTGGAGGCCGCGTACACCTCCTGGTCCGGCACCGGCGGCGGCGTGGGTGGTCGGTCGGGCGCCGCGGACCGGGGCGCGGTCGGTCGCGGCGGCGGCTTCACCGGAGGTACGCCGAAGGCGGCCCAGCTCGCCCAGCGGTTGGGTGTGGACGCCAGCCGGCTGAGCACCGCCAGCGAGCTGCCGCAGGCCCCGAAGGTGGCGGCCGGGGACCGGGTCAACCACCAGCGGTACGGCCTCGGCCGGGTGCTGGCCGTGGAGGGCCACGGTCCGAGCACCCGGGCGCAGATCGACTTCGGCGACCAGACGATGTGGCTGGTGCTCCGGCACGCCCCCATCGAGAAGCTCTGACCTGACGGTCGGAAAGCAACCCCGCCCGACCTGTCAGCTTCCGGTCTGTGTGGTTCCGGAATCATGAGCGGTCACTACGATCTGCCGGCATGCGTGGACGCACCCTCGGCTCCGCCGCTGCCGCCTCGCCGGTCGGCTGCCTGCCGATGAGCCTGGCCGTCGGGGCGGGAGCCATCGTTTCGACCCGGTGGGCCGATGGGTGGCTGGCGGGTGGGGGCCGACCCACCTTGCGAAGCGATCGACCATCCAGCGCTCCGCTCGGCTCTCGTAGCTACCGCCGAGCGGGTGTGCGGGGAAGCTTGCGATGACCCAGCCGCAGCTGACACCGGAACAGATGCAGAACCTGGTCCTCGCCGCCCAGCAGGCTGCTGCAAGCGGCGAAGTCGATCGGGCGGAGGCCATAAACAGAACGATTGCGATAATCAACGACCGGGACAAGTTCGAGAGCAGTGCCAAACTTCAGTCGAAGTCGTTCAATCACCAGGCCAGGACGGAGAACCTCAGGTACCTCGTTGCGATCCTCCTGATAGTCGCATTGTTCGGTGTCATCATAGCTGGAGTAATGAAAGGCGTTTCGGGCGAGAGTGTTGCCCAGTTCGCGGCACCCGTCAGTGGCCTGGCCGGAATCGCGATCGGCTGGCTGTTCGGCGGCGGCGGGCGGGAGGTCGGAGCGCCTTCACCGCCGCCTGAAGATGCCCCGCCACAGAAACCTGGACGCACTGTCCCGCCCGGCGTCTATGTCGGCGGAAGCAATCTCGGTCAGATCAATCCACCTCACTAGCCGCCATTCCCGGCACGCTTGTCCACCCGCGGCCAGCGAGGCGGCTCGGGCTGGATCGTCGCCACGAGGGTTGGCGCAGGCGTCACCGCAGCGCTTCCGGAGCGGGCGTTGTGTGGAAGGATCAGGCCGGTGGTCGAGGCTGATGCGTTGTCCCGGGCGCGGTGTCGCTTTCCACGAGGTGAGCGGGTGTGCGGCCGCGTGAGTGCGGTGCCGTGGGGGCCGGGCCGCACCGGGGTCTTTGTGGACCTCGGCGAGGAACCGGCGGGTTTCGTCGATGTCCTGCTCTTGCCGGAGGACCCGGACCGGTGGCCGTTGGTTGGCCGCGAGGGCTTCTTCCAGGTGCTGCAGCATCGGTCGGGTCAGGTTCGACTGTTCCCCCTGGACGCCGGAATGCGGTCGAAGCGATATCGAGTTTCAAACTGGACGGGCGAGGAATGGGCGGCCATTTCCCGGCGGTATCCGGTTGGTTCGTCGGTCACCGCCACCGTGACCGCCATCTTCACCAGCAACCGCGAGTATGCCGTCCAGTTCGAGGACTGCTGGTCATCGGTGGAATACGACGGACGGCCGCCCGAGATCGGCGCTGTCGGCGTCTTCGTGGTGACGCGGCTGCTGGAGTGGACGCGACAGATCCTGGTCGAGCCATCAGGTTGAGGCTGGACCCTTCAAGCCAGCGGAAGTCCCGAACCGGGGCCACCGATCAGCGAACCCAGCAACCCACGATCCAGGGTCGACTCCGCGAACACATCACCAGCACCGCGAAACCGCACCATGACCGGCCGACCAAGCCCAGCCGTGCCATCGTTCGACATGGCCCACAGCCTGCTACCTTGACATCGACCAGGTTCGACGCCATGCCGTACCGGTTCGGACGATCTTGGCGGATCCGCCACCGAACCCACCAGGATCGCAAGAATCGTCACCGAGGACGAGAACCTACACCGGCCCATTGTGGGTTCTCATCTGGCCTGGCGGTCGTGTTGGTTGCTGACCTGGGGTCCCAGATCGCGGGCTCCGGCGGTTGGCGGGCTGTTCTTCTCATAGGTCCGGCGCTTTCTTGATGACCTTGGGCGTGCGGTCGTGGTCATCCGGTCGTGAGTCATGGCGGTTAGGTCGACCATCCGGTCTGGTATCGGCGCAGCAGCGGCTGCCATGATCAGCTGATGGTGATCGGCGATGCCCCCGTGCCGGATGATGTGGTGTTTGGGTGGTCGTCGTGGCGCTACGTGGCAGCGGCGGCCGCGATCGGCTTCGTTGGGGCTGTAGTCGGGTGGCTCTCCGCGTCTCTACTGTTCTCGGCACTCGTCGGCAGGCCAGGCAACCTCGTCATTGCAAGCGGTGCCTTTTTTGTGACTATCTATACGATTTTCTTCGCCATGTTTTCTCTGCTGTTCTCCCGCGCGCGCCCGGCTTGGTTGAGGTTCGGCGGCGACTGGGTCGATCTGGCTGCTGAGCGGCGCGATGTGGTCGTGGTGCCCTATGCGGCCGTGACCAGTGCCCGTGTCCGGTGGGTGTGGCCTGTCGCGATGCTGGATGTTGTCGTAGGTTCCGCTGACGAATCGCGGGTGACGCGACTTGACCGCGGTGGCCGTCGTCCGTTGCGTAAGTGCAAGGGTGATCAACTGCGCATCTCCATGCCGATTTCGGGGCTGAGGTCGTCGGCGGCGGACATCCGTTCTGAGCTTCGGCGCCGTGGACTCGGCGAGTGAGGGGTCAGGCCTTCCGCCTGGTTGGTTGACCGAGCGTGATGTGAGTTCTCCATCGGACTTAACGGTTTTGTCCTCCTTCCGGCTTTTGTGAGGCGGGGCGCAGCGGTCGAGGAGTCGGCGGATGCTTGGTTGGCGGAGCTGTTCGAGCAGGTGTCGGCGGGCTTGTGTCGGTGTCATGGCGTGGTAGCGGTTGTTGGTTCGGTCGATGAATGGCTGGCCGATGTCGGCTTCGAGTTGGTCGAGCTGGTGGAAGAGGTTCTGGTGGTGAAGGCCGAGTGTTTGGGCGGCGGCGTTGACGCTCGGATGGGCGGTCAGGGCTTGGAAGCGGCGCTCCTCGAAAGAAGTAGACATGACCGGATCATTTACGGACAGCCAGCAATACCTACTCCTTCCGACTCGCCGTCACTTCTCAGCGACTTGGCGGAACCGCCAGGTAGACCGCTAGATCAGTGAGAAACCGCCACTTCTAATGAGGGCCTACAGCGCTGTAGGGGCGGGCGTTGGCGTCGGCGTAGCAGTGCAGCAGTTCGTGGATGTCTGGCCGAGCGAGGTGGTGAAATCTGGCCGAGCCTCGTAGTGTGCGTCCATGCCACTGCTGAGCTGGCGTGATCCGCTCCTCTGGCGGCCAAGCCGTGTCTTGGTCGCAGGCACCTCCGGTGCGGGCAAGACGAGCCTGGCCTCGTTGATCGCCACGGCATGGCAGCTCCCGCGGATGGAGCTCGACGCATTGCATCACGGCGAGAACTGGGCACCTCGCCCGACTTTTGTAGACGAGGTAGAGCGGTTTGCCGCTCAGCCGCGCTGGGTGACCGAATGGCAGTACACGGCCAAGCTTGGCGACATTCTCTATGGCAGGGCCGATCTGGTCGTGTGGCTTGACCACCCCCGGCACTTGGTGATGCGGCAAGTCATCGCGCGCACCATGGTCCGCAGGTGGCGGCGCGAGGTCCTGTGGAACGGCAACATCGAGCCGCCGCTGCGGACCGTCTTGACCGACTCCGACCACGTGATCCGATGGGCGTGGCGAACGCAGGGTGGCCCGGGCCAGCGCGTCACTCTCCTTCTCCAGCAGCGCGACCCGGAGGTCGTGGTGGTCCGGTTGCGCGGCCGTCGACAGGTGAAGCAATGGGCACTCCGGGCTTTCACCGAGGTGCAGGAACCGACATTCTGAGCATGTCCGCCGGCCTGGTGGGCGACCTCCCGCAGGTGGCGGAGGGCGCCGACAGAATCGTGAGAACTGCTCGTCGCGGATGTAGGTTCGCGCTGAAAGTGTCGGAGCCTGCTTGGCCTCATGATCTTGGCCTGGTCGTGTTCCGGCGAGAAGGTTGTGGAGCGCAGGGTTGACTGTCCGCGCGGCGGTTAGCGGCGGCGTATCCGTTGCGGTTATCGGGTGCGTTACTGCTGGGCGGAACGCCTGTATGGTCCGCATTTGGGGCGGGCGTTGGCGTCGGCGTAGCGGCGCAGTAGTTCGCGGATGTCCGGCCGAGCGAGGTGGTCAAGCAGGCGTTGCCCGCGGCTGGTGGGAACCATCGGCGCATAGCGGTGCCAGCGAAACTCCCGCACCGGCCCGGCCGCCATCAACTCCTCCACCGAGACCCGCTCCAACGTGGTCTCGACCACCTCACCGCCGAACGGGCGATAGATCACCCCAACGGACGCAATACGACTACGGAGCGCGGCGGGCACGGTTAGAATCCTCGCGGAACGATTCCCTCGTACCACCGCACCGCGCCGACGGATTCCCAACGACATGTCGGAATCGACATCTACACCGACATAATCTTGAGAAACCGAAAGATCTAATGAGAACCTACAGGCACATCAGCAGCCGAGGTTGACTCCGCGTTGGCGCATGAACGGGGCCGGGTCGATCTGGTTCCACAACTCGCCGGCGTGGACCTCGAAGTGCAGGTGCGGGCCCGTGGCGTCGCCCGTGGCGCCCTCGTAGCCGATGACCTGTCCCGGCTTGACCTTCTGGCCGACGGTGACCACGGTGCGGCTCTGGTGCGCGTAGTGGGTCAGGTAGCCGTTGCCGTGGTCGATCACGACCGAGATGCCGTACCCGGTGAACTCCCAGCCCGCGTTGACCACGGTGCCGGCGGCCGCGGCGTGGATGGCGGTGCCCTCCGGCTCGGCGAGGTCGATGCCGGCGTGCAGGGTGCCCCAGCGCTCACCGAAGCACGAGGTGATCTCGGCGCCCGGCATCGGGCTGACCCAGGCCGGCGCGGGCTTCGGGCTGGCCTTCCGCGCCGACCGCTTCGGGGCGGGCGTCTGCTTCCGGCTCGGCGTGGTGGTCGGGGCGACCGATCCGCTCGGGCTGGGCGAGCCGGCCGGCCCGCTCGGGGTGGCGGTGAGGATCGGTTCCCGGTCGGCGCGGTCGGCGCGGTCAGCCGCCGCCGCCCGCTCGTCGAGCCGGCTGCCCACCGCGCTGCTGGCGGTGTCCGGCGCGGCGCTGCGCACGGCGGTGAACCCGACCGCCGTCACGGCGGCGACGAAGGCCAGGGTGGTCAGTGCCAGAACGCCGCGACGGGGCCGGCGAGGCTGGCCGGGACGCCGGTGCGCCGGGCCGGAGCGGCCGGGGGTACCGGGGCCACGGCCGTCGGTCGGAGTCTCGGACGGGTTGCCGGGATGCACGGGAGAACCTGCCTTCTTTCCAGCTGAGCGCGGCCGGAGCCGGGTTTTGGCGGAGGTGAGCGCGTGTCGGATGGGGGATGCGAATCGCCGAACATGCTTGTGAACAGCGGATACGCCGGAACAGCCGGGGTCGGTTTCATCGATGCGCGACGATCAAGACGGGCGGGGGTATGTCCGGGTCGTCGGCCGACTGACCGGTCCGGCTCGGGGCGCGGATGTGGTGGGCGACATGGCTGGGACTGTGACCGGAGACACATCGTCCAGGGATGCTCAAAGGTGAGCACGAAAAAGCCGCCCGGATCAGGCGATCCGGACGGCGATTTCGAGGATTGTGGCGGGCTCGGTCGGCCCTACTCGGCGAACAGGCTCTCGGTCTTGAGCTTGAGGTCGACGCCGCGGTCGTTCAGCCACGGGAGCGGATCGGTGGGGGCGCCGTTGACGTGTACCTCAAGGTGCAGGTGCGAGCCGTACGAGTGGCCGGTGTTGCCGACCAGGCCGATCCGCTGGCCGGCTGTCACCTGCTGGCCCTCGTGGACCAGCAGCTGGGAGGAGTGCCCGTAGATGGCCTCGGTGCCGTCGGCGTGTCGCACGATCACGGCGTACCCGTAGCCGCCGTACCAGCCGGCCTTGGTGACCGTGCCCGCGTGAACCGCGAGGTACGGCGTGCCCTCCGGGGCGGCGAGGTCGACGCCCGCGTGCATCTCGCCGAACCGCTCGCCGTAACCGGCGATCAGGTCGTAGTCGGCGAGCGGAAGTTTCCAGCTGTCCTGCGCGGTGGTGCTGTCGGTCAGGGCCGCGCGGTCGTTCGCCCGGGACGCCCGCGAGGCGTCGTCGGCGCGATCCGACAGGTCTCCCTGGGCGGCGGCGGCCTGCTTGAGGCCGGCCAGGACCGCGGGATCGGCGCTCTTCGCGTCCGGCAGCGCGCCGGCTCCGAGCGCGACGATGCCGGCGCCGACGAAGGCGCCGGTGACGACAACCGCGTAGCGGTTGCGCGGCGGGGTGGGCACGCGACGACGGCCGCGATATCGATCGGGCTCAGACGACAAGCGCTGACGCACGCACACCCTCCGTATCGGACGTTGCGGTCTCAGACCGGCTCCGGTGTTCGCCGTCCTGTAGCCGGTTGACCGGGCCGCCAAACCGATCGGATACCAGATGACGACCGCCAGACACGGTAGCCAACCCCTAGGCGAGTCACAAGTTGCAGCGCGGATTTCCTGACGCGCTGTGCGGCATTCTGCGTGGATATGACACCTATCATAACTATTTGGAGATGGGGTCGTTAGTGGCGCAGAGTAACCTCATGTGGGACGGGGGGTCATCCGAACGGCCCACCTTGAAATGCCCTCGGGTCAAGCCCCTAGGGGATCGGGATCAGGGTTCCACCCGAACGGCGTCGCTCGGCCGCCCGACTTCCCGGCCTCCAGGCCGGCGAGTTACCGTTCGTTCAGGTAGCTGCCGCGAACGTCCTGGAAGGTGTTGCGTTGATGAGCTCTCGGATCCGGGTAGTCGTCGCGAAGCCGGGCCTGGACGGGCACGATCGCGGCGCCAAGGTGGTCGCGCGTGCCCTGCGGGACGCGGGCATGGAAGTGATCTACACCGGGCTCCACCAGACGCCGGAGCAGATCGTCGAGGCGGCGATCCAGGAGGACGCCGACGCGGTGGGCCTGTCCGTGCTCTCCGGCGCGCACATGACGCTGTTCAAGCGGGTCATCGAGCTGCTGGCCGAGCGGGACGCCGAGGATCTGGTGGTGTTCGGCGGCGGCATCATTCCCGAGGCCGACATCCCCGAGCTGGAACGGCTGGGCGTGGCCAAGATATTCACTCCCGGTGCCACCACCCAGTCCATCGTGGAATGGGTTCGGGCGAACCTCGGGCAGCCGGTCGGCTGAGGCGCGTGGCGCCGGGAACTGCTGAGGCGCGTGGCGTCGGGCCCTGCTGAGGCGCGCGGCGCCGACAACTTTCGGGCAGGGGGAGAGGCCGGACGCACCCCTCACACGTCCGGCCTCTCTATGCACGATGCCCCGCCGCCACCCCTCGACCGACAGGGCATCGGCCGCTCCCGCCATCACGCTCGATCAGCGCTCCGACACCTGACTCAACGACGACCCGGGTTGGGGGTTACGCGGCCACCGGAAGATCTCCGGCGGGGGCTGAGTGGACGGGCGCCGAAGCCGTACCCTGGGCCGGGCCCCGCCCGCGCAGCCGTCCGCTGCCGGTCACCCCGCTGCCCGCCCCCCGGAGTCCACCCATGACCTACCCCGCGCAGCCGCCCACGCCCCCCGGCGACTCCGCCGGTCCGCCCCCGCAGGGCGGGACCCCCGCGCCGCCACCCCCGGGGTACGCCGTGCCCGGCGGACCGCCTCCGCCGCCGCCCGGCGGGTACGGCGCACCGGCCGGCCACGGCCAGCCCTATGTCCATCCCGTGCCGCCGCAAGGTGGCTATCCGGCTTCCGGCGGGTATCCGCCCCCGGCGGGTTACGGTCAGCCCGGCGGTCATCCGGCGCCGGGGAACTACGGGGCATCGGGGAACTACCGCCAGCCCGGGAGTTATCCCCCGCCGCCGCCCCGGGCGGTCCACAAGCGGATCCCGGAGGGCCAGCCCTTCGTCGTCCGGCCGAACCTGCTCAAACGCGCGCTGGTGGTGGTGAGCCCGGTCCTGGGAGTGCTCTTCCTGATCTTCGTGCCCATGGCGATCGCGACCGGCGACGCCTCCGCCGCGGGTGCCGTCCTGGGCATCCTCGCCTGCCTGACCGTGCCGATCCTGGCGCTGCTGGGTGTCCAGCTCTGGCTGATCAGCTCCGGCGGTCCGGTGCTGGCCGCCGGGCCGGACGGGCTGTGGATCAAGACCCGGCCCACCCGGGGCCAGGCGATCTGGCTGCCCTGGGGCGCGATCGAGCGGATCTACCGGCGACGGTGGGCGCTGGAGAAGATGGTCTGCGTGCGTCCCTGGGACGAGCGGGCGGCCGGCGGGCTCGGCGCGTTCACCGCCCTGGACGCCGGCATCCAGAAGGCCGTGTTCGGAACCGGCTTCACCGCCACGCTCAACTTCGGCGACCGGCCCGAGGCGGAGATCATGCAGGCCATCAGCTACTTCGCTGCCGGTCGCTGCCGGGTCGAGTGACCGGTGGCGGTCGCCGACCGCTGTGGATTACCGCACAGGACGTACCCGCTCGGTTGCTCGTCCCGGCCATCTCGCTAGGCTGCGGCCAATGGCCTGTTTATCGCGGTAACAGGCGTCAAACTGTTTTTCTCACGCTGGTGGCGGCGCGACGGCGCGCCGCGGAGACGGGACGGGACGCGCAAACGTGGACCTGTACGAGTACCAGGGGCGGGACCTGTTCGAGCGGCACGGCTTGCCCGTGCTCGCGGGCGGCGTCGCCACGACCCCGGAGGAGGCCCGCGCGATCGCCGAACGCCTCGGCGGTCGAGTGGTCGTCAAGGCGCAGGTGAAGGTCGGTGGCCGGGGCAAGGCCGGCGGCGTGAAGCTGGCCGACGGTCCGGACGAGGCGGTGGCCCGCAGCACCGACATCCTCGGCATGGACATCAAGGGCCACACGGTCCACAAGGTCATGATCACGGTGACCGCCGACATCGCCGAGGAGTACTACTTCTCGTACCTGCTGGACCGGGCGAACCGCACCTTCCTGTGCATCGCCAGCGTCGCCGGCGGGATGGACATCGAGCAGGTCGCCGCCGAGACGCCGGACAAGGTCGTCAAGACCCCGATCGACGCCAACACCGGCGTGGACGAGGCGACGGCCCGCCAGATCGTCACCGCCGCCGGGTTCCCGGCCGAGGTGGCCGACCAGATCGTCGAGATCGCGGTGGGCCTCTGGCAGGCGTTCGTCGCCGAGGACGCGACCCTGGTCGAGGTGAACCCGCTGGCCAAGACGGCGGACGGCAAGGTCCTGCTGCTGGACGCCAAGATCACCCTGGACGCCAACGCCGGTTTCCGGCACCCCGACCACGAGGCACTGGTCGACCAGGCGTCGGTCGACCCGCTGGAGCAGCGGGCCAAGGAGAAGGACCTCAACTACGTCAAGCTCGACGGCGAGGTCGGGATCATCGGTAACGGCGCCGGGCTGGTCATGTCCACCCTCGACGTGGTGGCGTACGCGGGCGAGGCGCACGGCGGGGTGAAGCCGGCCAACTTCCTCGACATCGGCGGTGGCGCCAGCGCGGCCGTGATGGCGAACGGTCTGGAGATCGTGCTGTCCGACCCGTCGGTCCGGAGCGTCTTCGTGAACGTCTTCGGCGGCATCACCGCCTGCGACGAGGTCGCCAACGGCATCATCCAGGCGCTGGCCCTGCTGGAACAGCGCGGCGAGCAGGTCACCAAGCCGCTGGTTGTCCGGCTGGACGGCAACAACGCCGAGGCGGGCCGGGCGATCCTGGAACAGGCCAACAACCCGCTGGTGCAGCGGGTGGACACCATGGATGGAGCGGCCGAACGCGCCGCCGAGCTCGCGGCTGCGGGGGTCTGAGATGGCAATCTGGCTGACCAAGGACTCGAAGGTCATCGTCCAGGGGATGACCGGCTCCGAGGGCTCCAAGCACACCCGCCGGATGCTGGCCGCCGGCACCAACGTGGTCGGCGGGGTCAACCCGCGCAAGGCCGGGCAGACCGTCGACTTCGACGGCACCGAACTGCCGGTCTTCGCGGGTGTCGCCGACGCCATGAAGGAGACCGGCGCCGACGCGACGGTCATCTTCGTACCGCCGCAGTTCACCAAGGCCGCTGTGGTCGAGGCGATCGACGCGGGGATTCCGCTGGCCGTGGTGATCACCGAGGGCGTCCCGGTGCACGACACCGCCGCCCTGTGGGCGTACAACGTGGCCCAGGGTGAGCGCACCCGGATCATCGGCCCGAACTGCCCCGGCATCGCCTCGCCGGGTGAGTCGAACGCCGGCATCATCCCGGCCGACATCACCGGCGCCGGCCGGATCGGTCTGGTCAGCAAGAGCGGCACGCTGACCTACCAGATGATGTACGAGCTGCGCGACATCGGCTTCTCCACCTGCGTCGGCATCGGCGGTGACCCGATCATCGGCACCACCCACATCGACGCGCTGCGCGCCTTCCAGGACGACCCGGAGACCGACGCGATCGTGATGATCGGCGAGATCGGCGGCGACGCCGAGGAGCGGGCGGCCGAGTTCATCAAGAACAACGTCACCAAGCCGGTGGTCGGCTACATCGCCGGCTTCACCGCCCCGCCCGGCAAGACCATGGGGCACGCCGGCGCCATCATCTCGGGTTCGGCCGGTACGGCGGACGCCAAGAAGGAGGCGTTGGAGGCTGTGGGCGTGAAGGTGGGCAAGACTCCCACCGAGACGGCCAAGCTGATGCGGGAGATCATGTCCGGCAGTTGAGCCGGGCGACGAAACGGAGCCGGGGGCAGGCGGTTCGCCTGCCCCCGGCTTTTTGATCCGTTCCCGTTGGTGCGTCCGAGGCCGGCCGGTCCGGGCAAACCAACTGTGCGACCCGGACCGCGTGCGGCCCTGTGTCACCGGCCGGCCCGGCCACGTGCGCATCCTGTGCCATCGTCCGACCCGGACCACCGTGCGACCGGACCACCGTGCGGCGCTGCCGCCAATGGCGCCGATGGCCGCCGACGGTCAGGGTCGCGGAGGGCCGCCGGCGGTCAGGACAGGCCGGTGTGCCCCGTGGCGACCCGGATGATGCCGCCGATGATGTTGAGGACGCCGATCACGATGCCGATGTAGCCGAGCACGGGCGACTTGCCGAACGTCTTGGCGTCCCGGATCGACAACCAGCCGAAGACGATGCCGAGGGGGCCGCAGCAGAGTCCCAGCACGATCCCGAGCACGCCCCAGAGGGTGGTGCGATCGTTGCCGGCGGCGGGGGCGCTTTCCGGCGGGTATGGTGCCGTCATTTGTTCTCCTGGTTAAAGCGAGCGATGCATGATCGCAGTTTGGGGCAGAGGCTAGCGTGCGGACGCCCCCGCCGCTGTCCCATGTCGTACAACTGGGACGCGGGCGGTGGTGTCGCCCCCAGCGGACCCGCCGGGCGTGCCAGAGTAGATCACGATGTCCTCCGTCCCTCCCGAGCAGCCCGACCGCGCCGTCGAGCCCGGCGATGACCGTCCCGTGACGGATCGCGACCGGCCCAGGACGGATCGCGGCCGGTCCGGCGCGCCCCCGTCGGGCCGGACCGGCAGGCCACCGTCGGGCCAGGCCGGCAGGCCGCCCTCGGGCCAGGCCGGCACGTCGACCTCGGATCGCGCCGGCCCGGAGGATCGTCCCGGGGACGGCCGTACCCGGGAAGCATCCACCCGCGACTCCGGCGGATCGGGACGGCGGCCACCCCGGCAGCGCTCGAGGTCCGGACGCCGACGTGCCCCGCTGCCGGTCGCCGCCGGGGTCGCGGTGATCTGGGCGGCGCTGCTGTCGTACCTGCCGGTGGCGATCGGGATGGGGCTGGCCCGCTTCGGCGGTCCGGTCACCACCCCCGGCGGCGCGGCTCGGGCCGGACTCGCGGCCTGGCTGCTCGGCCACGGGGTGCCCCTGCCGACCACGGCCGGCCCGGTCGCCCTGGTGCCACTGACCATCGCCGGGCTGGCGGCCTGGCGGGTGGTCCGGGCCGGGGTGCACGTGACCCGGGCGATCGGCGCGCGGCACCACGGCACGGGACGGCAGGCGCTGCTGGTGGCGCTGGCGGTGGGCATCGGATACGGATTGCTCGGCACGCTGGCCGCGCTGGGACTCGGCGGTTCCGGCCCGGCGGTCTCGCCGGTCCGGTCCGGGCTCACGCTGGGGGTGTTCGGCGCGGTGGCCGCACTGCTGGGCGCGCTGTCCGGGACGGGAGTGCTGGCCGGGCTGCTGTCCCGGGTGCCGCCGGTGCTGCGGGACGCGCTGCGCACCGGGGTGGTCGCGGCGCTGCTGCTGGTGGGCGCGGGCGCGGGCGCGGCGGGCCTGGCGGTGGCGACCGGCGGCGGGGACGCGGGCGAGATGATCGGCGCGTACCGAACCGGGGTCGCCGGCCAGGCCGGGATCACCCTGATCAGCGTGGCCTACGCGCCCAACGCGGCGGTGTGGGCGGCGAGTTACCTGCTCGGCCCCGGGTTCGCGGTCGGCACCGGCACCGTGGTGCGGGCCACCGAGGTCACCGTCGGCGGGCTGCCCGCCGTACCGCTGCTGGCCGGACTGCCGACCGGTCCGGTGGGCGGGTTGGGGGCGCTGCTGCTGGCCGTGCCGCTGCTGGCCGGCGCGGCGGCCGGAACCCTGCTGGTCCGCCGCGTGGTGCGCGCGGCCGGTAAGGAACCCGCCGACCTGTCATGGGGGCCGCTGCTCGCCGCCGCCGCCCTGGCCGGACCGGTGGCCGGCGCGCTGGTCGGGTTGGCGGCGGTGGCCTCGGGAGGGTCGCTCGGCGGCGGCCGGCTCGCCGAGCTGGGACCGGTGGCCTGGCAGGTTTCCGTCGTGGCCGCCGCAGTGCTGGCCCTGGGCGCCGTGCTGGGCGTGGCGCTCACCCGGACGTTCTTCGCGTCCCGGGTCCGCCCGTCGGCGACCCGCCGATCATGGGGTTGACGCCACTCCGCCAACCCCATGATCGATCGACTACGGCTCAGTAGTTGTTCATGAAGCTGCTGCTGCCCAGGGCGACCCGGCCGATGATGGCGAGGATGCCCAGGACCACGGCCACCGCGCCGCAGATGATGCCGGTCATGGCCTGACCGCGGTTCGTCGCCAGCCCCTGGTCGGCCTTCTGCTTGCCCAGGAAACCGAGGACGATGCCGGCGATGCCGGCCGGGATCCCGAGGAAGAAGCAGCACACCAGCGGGATGCCGGCGATGCCGAGGATCATGCCGATCAGCCCGAGCGTGTTGTTGGGCCCCTGCGCCGGCTGACCGAACGCCGGTTGCCCGAACGCCGGCTGGCCCGGCCCCGCGCCGTACGGCTGGCCGGGCTGCTGCGCGTACGGGTCGGAGTACTGCGGAGCCCCGTACGCCGGCTGCCCGTACGGCTGGCCGGAGGTGGGCGGTTGTCCGCCGTAGCCCGGCTGCCCGTACGGCTGGCCGGAGGTGGGGGGCTGGCCGTACGGCTGCCCGGACGCCGGCTGCTCGCCGTAGCCCGGCTGGCCGTAGGGCTGCCCGGAGGTGGGAGGCTGGCCGTAGGGCTGGCCGGAGGTGGGGGGCTGCCCGTAGGCCGGCTGCCCGTACGGCGGCTGCGGCGCGGGCGGCTGCGCGTACGGGTCCTGGTACTGGGGCGCAGACGGGTCCTGCGGCGGCTGCTGGCCGTACGGATCCTGGCCGGGATAGCCGGGCTGCATGTCGGCTCCTTCACGAAGAGGGGACGTGGTCACGGTAGACGATCGGTGTGGTCCGCCGCCGAGCAGCGCGCGGCCACGACACCGTCAACCGGCGGGCGGCCGGACGAACGCGCCGCACCGGGCACCGGTCAGTCGCGCATCGATGATCGCGCGCGGGGACCCAGCGCGTCGGCGATGGCGCGCGGACCCAGCGGATCGATGCGGTGGAGAGACCGGCAGCCTACCCGTTGGACGCCATCAGCCGGTCACGTTCGGCTCGCCCACACCGGCCCGATAGGGTGCTGGCGTGACTGCGCCCGCGCCGGCAGCCCGGCTCGTCGTCCTCGTCTCGGGCTCCGGCAGTAACCTGCAGGCGCTCCTCGACGCGACCACCGATCCCGGCTACGGGGCCCGGGTCGTGGCGGTGGGCGCGGACCGGGACGGGGTCAAGGGCCTCGACCGGGCCGCCGACGCCGGGGTGCCGACCTTCGTCGACCGGGTGCCGGCGTACCCGACCCGCGATGAGTGGGACCGGGCGCTCACCGCGCACGTCGCGGCGTACGAGCCCGATCTGGTGATCTCCGCCGGATTCCTGAAGCTCGTCGGCGCGCACTTCCTGGCCGCCTTCGGCGACCGGTACCTGAACACCCACAACTCGCTGCTGCCCGCGTTCCCCGGCATCCACGGCCCGCGGGACGCCCTCGGCTACGGCGTCAAGGTGGCGGGCGCGACGTTGTTCTTCGTGGACGCCGGCGTTGACACCGGACCGATCGTCGCCCAGGTGGCGGTCCCGGTGCTCGACGACGACGACGAGGAGAGCCTGACCGAACGCATCAAGGAAGCCGAGCGGCGCCAACTGGTCGAGCAGGTCGGCCGCCTGGTCCGCGAGGGTTGGACGATCACCGGAAGAAAGGTCACCATTCCGTGAGCGAGCGCAGCGCCGCGACCAGCGCCAACAGCGACCGCCGGCCCATCCGGCGGGCGCTGGTCAGCGTGTACGACAAGACCGGGCTGGTCGAGCTGGCGACCGCACTGCACGCCGCCGGCGTGGAGATCGTCTCGACCGGCAGCACCGCCGCCACCATCGAGCGGGCCGGCGTGCCCGTGACGCCCGTCGAGGTGGTCACGGACTTCCCCGAGTGCCTCGACGGCCGGGTCAAGACCCTGCACCCGCGGGTCCACGCGGGACTGCTGGCCGACCTGCGCCGCCCGGAGCACGTCAAGCAGCTCGCCGAGCTGGGTATCCAGCCGTTCGACCTGCTGGTCTCCAACCTCTACCCGTTCACCGAGACGGTCAACTCCGGCGCCAGCCTGGACGAGTGCGTCGAACAGATCGACATCGGTGGGCCGGCCATGGTCCGGGCAGCCGCCAAGAACCACCCGTCCGTGGCCGTGGTCACGGCGGTGTCGGCGTACCCGATGATCCAGCGTGCCCTCGACGCCGGTGGCTTCACCGCGGCGGAGCGGCGCGGGCTCGCGGCCCGGGCCTTCGCCGACATCGCCGAGTACGACGTGGCCGTGGCGAACTGGTGCTCCGTCGCGCTCGACGACGCCGCACCCGAGTGGCCGGCCAGCACCGGACTGGCGCTGCGGCGGCGGACCACCCTGCGGTACGGCGAGAACCCGCATCAGGAGGCGGCCCTGTACACCGACGCCGGGGCCCCGGCCGGGCTGGCCCAGGCGGAACAGTTGCACGGCAAGGAGATGTCCTACAACAACTACGTGGACGCCGACGCCGCGTGGCGAGCGGTGCACGACTTCGGCCCGGACGCGCCGGCCGTCGCGGTGATCAAGCACGCCAACCCGTGCGGCATCGCGGTGGGCGCCGACGTCGCCGACGCGCACCGCAAGGCGCACGCCTGCGACCCCGTCTCCGCGTACGGCGGGGTGATCGCGGTGAACGGCGCGGTCACGGTCGAGCTGGCCAAGCAGGTGGCCGAGATCTTCACCGAGGTCATCGTGGCGCCGGACTACGCCCCGGACGCGCTGGAGGTGCTGTCCGGCAGGAAGAACCTGCGCGTGCTGAGGGCGCCCACCTGGGCACCGCAGCCCGCCGAGTGGCGGCTGGTCAGCGGCGGTGTGCTGGTACAACTGGCCGACCGGGTGGACGCGCCCGGCGACGACCCGGCCGCCTGGCGGCTGGTCGCCGGGGAGGCGGCCGACGAGGCGACGCTGCGCGACCTGGTCTTCGCGTGGCGGGCGATCCGCTCGGTGAAGAGCAACGCCATCCTGCTGGCCCGGGACGAGGCCACCGTGGGAGTGGGGATGGGGCAGGTCAACCGGGTCGACTCGGCGCACCTGGCCGTCTCGCGCGCCGGTGCCGACCGGGCGCGCGGCTCGGTCGGCGCCTCCGACGCCTACTTCCCGTTCCCCGACGGGCTCCAGGTGCTCATCGACGCCGGCGTGCGGGCGGTCGTGCAGCCGGGTGGCTCGATCCGGGACGAGGCGGTCATCGCCGCCGCCGCCGAGGCCGGCGTCACCATGTACCTCACCGGCACCCGGCACTTCTTCCACTGACCCCACCGCCCGGGCCGCCGGCCGCCGTGCGGGGTTCCTTCGGGTTCGGGCCACGTCGGTTGGGGCGTCGTCCCGGGCGGGGCTGCGTGCAGGGTCCCTGCCATTGAGATGTACGCCAGCCACCTCGTCCGATCGGGTAGAGGTGGCTGGCGTACATCCCGCCGGACGTCCAACACCCGACGCGGCAGGCGGCCCGGTATTTCTGGTGCCATCGTCGGTGCCTGCCTGACGCGGTCGGCGGGCGGGGCGGGGCGTGGCGTGGCGGGCGTGGCGGGGCGTGGCGTGGCGTGGCGGGACAGCGTGGCGTGGCGTGGCGTGGCGTGGCGCGGCGTGGCGCGGCTTGGCGCGGCTGGCGGGGCGGGCGGGGCGGGGCGGGGCGGGAAAGTGTGGCGTGGCGTGGCTGACCTGCTTGGCGCGAGGGTCGGGGTTCAGACGGCGCCACGGGCCAGGCGGGCGCCCCGGATATCGGCCAGCACCCGGGCCGGCTGCCGCAGCACGTCCTCGGCGGTGAAACGCAGCACGGTCCAGCCGGCGGCGTGCAGCGCGTTGAGCCGGGCCACGTCCCGCTGGAAGTGCTGGCGTTCCCGATGGTGATCGCCCTCGTACTCGATGGCGATGCGCAGCTCGGGATAGGCGAAATCGACCCGCGCCAGCCAGCGGCCCCGGATGTCGTGGACGTCGTGCTGGGCCACCGGTCGGGGCAGGCCGGCGTCGACGATGAGCAACCGGAGCCGGCTCTCCATCGGTGACTCCGTCAGCGGCTCGGCGAGGGCGAGCACGTCCCGGAGCAGGCTGACCCCCGGCCAACCGGGTCGGGCGAGCGCGTACCCGGTCAGCGCGGGCAGCTTGACCACCCGGCGGTGCAACAGCGCGTCGACCGCGACGAGGGCGTCCGCCCGGTCGGGCTGGCGGCCCAGGTCAAACGCGGTACGCACCGGCGAGGTCACCGGCAGCTTGGCGAACCGGACGACGTCACCGGCGTCCAGCCGGGTTCGTACGCTGGTGATCTTCGGGTGTTGCCGCATCCGGCCAGCAAGGGGGAGCACCACGGACACAGAAGGCGGTGTAGGGCGGTGGGCGATTCCTGGGAGCAGGTTGACGCCCCAGAGGAAGGCGGCACTCGGCCCGGCGATGGCGGCGCCCTCAGGCAGAACGAGCGCTACGGCGTCACACCACATCCGGTGGTCGGCGCCGGAGAAGGCGTCGGCGTGTATGTAGACGTCGGGCAACAGGCGGCGCCATGCCCGGCCCCGCAACATGCGCTCGGTCAGCAACCCATCGGAGATGGCCGTACTTCCCCGGAAGGGCAGGAACCCGAGCCGGTGTGGCACGACAGCGCGACGGGACACCCGAGCAGCCTGCCGCATCACCTGCCCGTCGGGTGGTCTCACCGTCGGGCCTGTGGATAACCGTGGCCCGGCTTGGGCTCACTGGTACGTCAGCGACCTTACGATGGTCCGATAACGTCGCTGACGTACCAGTGAGCGGGGGATGCTCCGCCCTGGCGGTCAGGCGGTGACGTGCCGCAGCTCGGGGAAGTGGCAGGCCGACGGGTGGGCGTCGGTACCGCGGGTCGGGGTGGCCAGCGTGGGGGACGGCAGCGGCACGGCGCGGGGTACCAGCGGCGGCTCCTGGGTGGCACAGATGTCCTGCGCCTTCCAGCAGCGGGTCCGGAAGCGGCAACCCGAGGGCGGGTCGGCCGGCGACGGGACGTCCCCGGTCAGTCTGATGATCTCGCGCTGGCTGCGGGCCTCCGGGTCCGGCACCGGGACGGCGGACAGCAGAGCCTGGGTGTACGGGTGGGTCGGCCGCTCGTAGATCTCGTCGTGCGTGCCCACCTCGACCATCTTGCCCAGGTACATCACGCCGACCCGGTCGGAGATGTGGCGAACCACCGACAGGTCGTGCGCGATGAAGACGTAGGACAGGTCGAACTCGTCCTGGAGCTGTTCCAGCAGGTTGATCACCTGGGCCTGGATCGACACGTCGAGCGCGCTGACCGGCTCGTCGCAGATGATCACCTCGGGCCGCAGGGCGAGGGCCCGGGCGATGCCGATGCGCTGCCGCTGGCCGCCCGAGAACTGGTGCGGGTAACGGTTCACGTGCTCCGGGTTGAGCCCCACGACCTCCAGCAGTTCCTGCACCCGGCGCCGGCGGTCACCCCGGGGCGCCACCTCGGGGTGGATCTGGAACGGTTCGCCGATGATGTCGCCGACCGTCATCCGGGGGTTGAGCGAGCTGTACGGGTCCTGCATGACCATCTGCACGTTGCGCCGGATCCGGCGCAGCCGGCCACCGGAGGCGGCGAACAGGTCCTCGCCGTTGAGCGTGGCCCGTCCCGACGTCGGTGTCTCCAGCCGCATCAGCAGCCGGGCCAGGGTGGACTTGCCACAGCCGGACTCGCCGACGATGCCCAGCGTCTCGCCGCGGCGTAGCTGGAAGCTCACCCCGTCGACGGCCTTGACGGCGCCGATCTGGCGCTGGAACACGACGCCGCGCGTCACCGGGAAGTGCTTCACGACGTCCTGGACGTCCAGGACGATCTCGCCGGTCGACGGAGCCGAGCCGGTCGACGGGGCCGACGGAGCCGAGCCGGCCGAGGGGGTCGAGCCGGCCGACGGGGCCGGATGGGCCGAGGCCCGGTCAGAGACGGTCATCGAGCACCTCCTGGGCGAAGTGGCAGGCGCTGGTGCGTCCGGCGCCCAGTTCCCGGTTGGCCGGTACGACGTCCAGGCACTCCTGCCGGGCGTACGGGCACCGGGGGTGGAAGGCGCACCCGGAGGGGATGGCCATGAGGTTGGGCGGCAACCCCTTGATGGTCGCCAGGCGCTGTCCGCGCTGGCTCAGCCGGGGGATCGACTCCAGCAGACCCTTCGTGTACGGGTGGGCCGGTGCCCGGTACAGCGAGCGCACGTCGGCGTGCTCGACGATCCGGCCCGCGTACATCACGGCGATCCGGTCGGCGACGTCGGCCACCACGCCGAGGTCGTGGGTGATCAGGATCATGGCCATGTTCAGCTCCCGCCGCAGGTCGGCGAGGAGGTCCATGATCTGGGCCTGGACGGTCACGTCGAGCGCGGTGGTCGGCTCGTCGGCGATCAGCACCCTGGGGTCGAGCGCCAGCGCCATCGCGATCATCACCCGTTGCCGCATGCCGCCGGAGAACTGGTGCGGGTAGTCGCCGACCCGTTGCTTCGCGGCGGGGATGCGGACCAGGTCCATCAGTTCGATCGCCCGTTTGCGGGCCTCGCCCCGGGACATCTTCGCGCGCAGCCGGAGCGTCTCGCCGATCTGCCAACCCACCGGGAAGACCGGGTTCAGCGCCGACAGCGCGTCCTGGAAGATCATCGCGATCTCCTTGCCCCGGACCTGGCGCCGCTCGTCGGTGCCCATGGTCAGCAGGTCGCGCCCGCCGTACCGGATCTCACCGGCCGGGATCACCGCTGGCGGGGTGTCGAGCAAACCCATCACGGCCTGCGCGGTCACCGACTTGCCGGAACCGGACTCGCCGAGCACGGCGAGCGTCTCACCGGCGTCCACGTGGTACGAGACACCGTTGAGCACCCGGGCCACCCCCTCGCGGGTGTGGAACTCGACGTGCAGATCCCGCACCTCAAGGAGGTGTTCGGTGGCCCGATCCGGGCCGTCGGCCGGCGCGGGCCGGACGGAGGTCTCAGTCATGATCTCACCGCAGCTTCGGGTCGAAGGCGTCGCGGATCGCGTCGCCGAGCATGATGAACGCGAGCACGGTCAGGGCCAGGAACGTCGAGGGCACGATCAGCGGCGTCGCCGATTCCCGCATGTGCACCCGGCCGGTGTCGATGTCGATGCCCCACGAGATCGTCGGGGACTTGAGACCGATGCCCAGGAAGGAGAGCGTGGCCTCGGCCGCGATGAACGAACCCAGCGCGATGGTGAGCACGACGATGGCCGGGGCCAGCGCGTTCGGCAGGATGTGCCGCCACATGATCCGGCCGTTGCCGGCGCCCAGCATCCGGGCCGCCGACACGTAGTCCTGCTGACGGGCCGTGATCACCGAGGACCGCACCACGCGGGCCGCCGTGGTCCAGCCCAGCACGGCCAGCACCAGGATCACCGCGAACAGCCGGGCATCCGGGTTGTCCGAGTTGAGCCGCTTCAGCAGCACGATGGCGGCCAGCAGCAGCGGGATGCCCAGGACGATGTCGATCACGCGGGACAGCGTGGCGTCGACCCAGCCGCCGAAGTACCCGGCGAGCATGCCGACGACGATCGCGATCACCCCGGTCAGCAGCGCGGACAGCGCGCCGACCAGCAGTGAGGCGCGGGCGCCGTAGACCGACCGGGCGTAGACGTCGCAGCCCTGGAAGTCGTACCCGAAGATGGCCGAGCCGGACGGTCCGGCGTGCTGCCGGGCCAGGACGCAGTTGCGCGGGTCGTCACCGGTGAACAGGCCGGGGGCGATCGCCATCGCGGTCACCAGCAGGACCAGGACCAGCGAGACCCAGAAGATCGGGTTGCGCCGCAGGTCCCGCCAGGCGTGCCCGGCGAGGCTGCTGGTCTTCCCGGCAGTGGCGGGGGCGCCGCTGGCGGCGGGAACTCCGGCGGGGCCGCCGGTGGTGCCGCCACCGGCGGATACGGCGCCGGGCCCGCCGGTCGCGCTCTGCACCGGGGCCACAGGTTGGCTACTCATAGCGGATCCTCGGATCGAGTACGGCGTACAGGACGTCCACCACCAGGTTGGACACGAGGTAGACCACGACCAGGACGCTGACGATGCCCACCACCAGCGGCCCGTCCTCGGTCTTGATGGCGCGGAACAGGTTGAACCCGACACCGGGGATGTTGAAGACACCCTCGGTGATGATCGCGCCGCTCATCAGGTTGCCCAGCTCGACACCGAGGAAGGTGACGACCGGGATCAGCGAGTTGCGCAGCACGTGTACGCCGACCACCCGGCGCCGGAACAGGCCCTTGGCGGTCGCCGTACGGACGTAGTCGGCACCCAGGTTCTCGGCCACCGAGGTACGGGTCAGCCGCAGCGCGGTGGCCAGGGACAGCGAACCGAGCACGATGCCGGGCAGCAGCAGCGCGTACAGGCTGGGCGCGGAACCGGCGGTGGGTGGGAAGAGCTGCAACTTCACGCCGAGGAAGTACTGCGCCAACGGTGCCAGCACGATCGTCGGTACACCCAGCACCAGCAGGGTGAGCAGCAGCGTCGAGTTGTCGAACAGGCCGGCCCGGCGGATGCCGGCGACGACCCCGGCGGTGACGCCGAACAGGATCGCCACGGCCAGCGCGATCAGCGCGAGCCGGACGGTGACCGGCCATGCCTGGGCGAGGATGTCGGCGATCCGGCGACCGGTCAACGACTCGCCCAGGTCGCCCCGCAGCAGGTTGCCGACGTAGTCGCCGTACCGGTAGAAGAAGCCGCCGATGCCGGTGGCGTCGAGGTGGTACTTCTCGGTGAGGTACGCCCGCTGGGCGGCGGTCACCGGGCGCTCGCCGGCGAGTGCCTGGATCGGGTCGCCCTGGCCGGCGAACATCAGCGCGTAGACGATCAGCGTGGTCCCGAAGAAAGCCAGGACCATCTGCAGAAGGCGCCGCAGGATGTAGCGGAACATGCTGTCGCGGTCTCCCTTTGCACCGAACGGGGTGGGGGCGGGGCTCCGGGCGTACCCGGGCGGGGCTCCGGGCGTACCCGGGACAGGGGCGCAACCCCCCGGGGTGGGGGGGGGGGGGGGGGGGGGGGGGGGGCGAGGCCGGTCACCCCACCGTGCTACCCACCGCCCCCCCCCGGAGATGAGGCAAGAAGGACATCGCAACCCAACCAACTC